>DASUON010000343.1:0-5202 GCA_036276615.1 Burkholderiaceae bacterium | reverse complement strand
AGCACGGCTTGGGTGTGGTTGGCGGTTTCAGCCAGGGCAGCCTTGGTGGCCTGGATGTTCAGCTCGACCAGCTTTTCCACGCCTTCGAAAGCCTTTTGGGTCAGGCCGAAGAGGGTTTCGAGGTTGGCTTTTTGTGCGGCGACGACTTGTTCTGCGGTCAACATGGTGATACTCCAAAAGATGAGGTTGATGAACAGTTGAGTGCCGTCCCACGAGGCAGAATGTTTTTGCTGCACTGCAACATGGCCTCAAGTATAGGGATTTCCCGAGGCGGTGCAAGTTGTTTTTGCTGCGCTGCAACAAAATAGTGCCAAAACTCTAGATGCGCGCCTTTTACGCCGACCACTTTGTGCTGCCCTTGCCCGAAGGCCACCGCTTTCCCATGGCCAAGTACGGCCTGCTGCGTGCAGCCCTGTCCCAGGCCTTGCTGGATTTGATCCTGTGCGAAGCGCTGGCGGCCACCGATCCTGAACTGGCCACGGTGCACGACCCGGCCTACATCCAGGCCGTGGCCCAGGGTGGCCTGGCACCGGCTGCGCAGCGTGAAATCGGTTTTCCGTGGAGCCCGGCCATGGCCGAGCGTGCACGCCGTTCGGTCGGGGGTACCCTGCAAGCCTGCCGCGCAGCCTTGGCGGGGGAGGGCATTGCCGCCAACCTGGCGGGGGGAACCCACCACGCCTACGCCGACAAGGGGGGTGGCTTTTGCGTGTTCAACGACGTGGCCGTGGCGGCCCGGGTGATGCAGGCCGAGCAAGGCCCCGATGCCCAGGGCCAGCCGTTGCGCGTGGCCATCGTCGACCTGGATGTGCACCAGGGCAACGGCACGGCGCACATCTTCCACGGGGTGAGCGATGTGTTCACCCTGTCGATGCACGGGGACAAGAACTTCCCGTTCCGCAAGGAGGCCAGCCACCTCGATGTGGGTCTGCCCGATGGCACCACGGACGAGGCCTACCTGGCGGCCCTGGACGCCGCCCTGGCCGAGCTGGACCAGCGCTTTGCGCCCGGTCTGGTGATCTACCTCGCCGGGGCCGATGTGTTCGAGGGCGACCGCCTGGGGCGGCTCAAGCTCACCGCTGAGGGCGTGGCCGCGCGCGACCGCCGGGTGTTCGACTGGTGCTGGGCGCGCCGCTTGCCCGTGGCCCTGGTGATGGGCGGCGGCTACGGGCACGACATCCATGCCACCGTGGCCGTGCAGGTCAATACCTACCGCGAGGCATACCGACATGCCCTGCGCTGGCAGAATCAAGCCGCATGAATCCCCTGCCAGCACCAGCCCCTGCCCGCATGGGTCCCGAGCCCCGCAGCGCCTACAAGGTGTTTCGCCCCATCACCACGCGCTGGATGGACAACGACGTGTACGGCCACGTCAACAACGTCGTGTACTACAGCTGGTTTGACACGGCGGTCAACGCCTGGTTGATCGAGCAGGGCGTGCTGGACATCCATGGCGGCCCCACCATCGGCCTGGTGATCGAAACCCAGTGCAACTACTTTGCGCCGCTGGCCTTCCCGCAGACCATCGAGGCCGGCATCCGCGTGGCCCGTCTGGGCAGCAGCAGCGTGCGTTACGAAGTGGGCCTGTTCGCCCAAGGCGAGCCCCTGTGCGCCGCGCGTGGCCACTTTGTGCATGTGTATGTGGACCGGGAGACGCGCCGCCCGGTGCCGCTGCCCCCCCCCCTCAGAACCACCCTGGAGACACTCGCTTGAGCACCAACCCGCCCCCCGTGGACATCCACCGCCCCGCCGTCACGGTGGAAGAGGCCATCCAGTCGCGCCAATCCATCCGCGCCTTCAAGCCCGACGCCGTGCCACGCGAAACCGTGCAGGCCATCCTGGAGCTGGCTGCCCGCGCCCCCTCGGGCACCAACACCCAGCCCTGGAAGGTGTACGTGGTGCAAGGGGCCAAGCGCGACGAACTGGTGGACCAGGCCTGCGCCGCCCACGACGCCTTGCGGGCCGACCCATCGCTGGCCAGCCAGTACCCGGAACCCTACGACTACTACCCCGAAAAGTGGGTCAGCCCCTACATCGACCGCCGCCGCGAAAACGGCTGGAGCCTGTACGGCCTGCTGGGCATCACCAAGACCGACCGCGACAAGATGCACCAGCAGCACCAGCGCAACTTCCGGCTGTTCGACGCCCCGGTGGCGCTGATGTTCACCCTGGACACCGTGATGGGCCGCGGCTCGCTGCTGGACTACGGCATGTTCATTCAGAACGTGATGCTGGCCGCTCGGGCCCACGGGCTGCACACCTGCCCGCAGGCCGCCTGGAACGGGTTTGCCAAGATCGTGCTGCCCCTGGTGGGCGCGGGCGAGAACGAAATGCTGGTGTGCGGCATGGCCCTGGGCTACGCCGATGAGGCCGACGTGGTCAACACCTTCCGCACCCCCCGCGTGCCCGCCACCGAGTTCACCCATTGGGTGGATTGACGGTGGCATGACGGGTGAATGCGATACTATTGTTTTGATAGCTGCTAACGCTTTATGTGAAAGCGCAAGAGCTCATTTTTGTTCATCACTTTCAAAGGACACACCATGAACACCACCCCCAGCGGCCTGCAGTACGAAGACACCGTGGTTGGCAGCGGCGCTGTCGCCAAGGCCGGCGACTACGTGCAGGTGCACTACACCGGCTGGCTCTACAACGACGGCCAGCAAGGCAGCAAGTTCGACAGCAGCAAAGACCGCGGCCAGCCCTTCGAATTCCCCCTGGGTGCCGGTCACGTCATCAAGGGCTGGGACGAAGGCGTGCAAGGCATGGCCATCGGTGGCACCCGTCGCCTGGTCATCCCCGCCAACCTGGGCTACGGTGCCCGTGGTGCCGGGGGCGTGATTCCGCCCAACGCCACCCTGCTGTTCGAAGTGGAACTGCTGGGCGTCTGAGCACCCCATGCCCAGCCTGACCCGCCCGGCCATCCTGGTGGCGCGCCGCATCTTTCCCGAGACGCTGGCGCGCCTGCAGGCGCACTTTGACGTGGACGCCAACGCCACCGACGAGGTGTGGCCCCCCGACGAACTGTGCCGCCGCCTGCAAGGCAAGGCGGGTGCCCTCACCACCGGCAGCGAACGCATCACACCCGAGCTGCTGGCCGCCTGCCCGGGCCTGAAGATCGTGGCCAACATGGCCGTGGGCTTCAACAACTTCGACGTGCCCGCCTGCACCGCCCACGGCGTGCTGGCCACCAACACGCCCGACGTGCTCACCGACACCACCGCCGACTTCGGCTTTGCCCTGCTGATGGCCACCGCCCGCCGCATGGCCGAGGCCGAGCACTTTTTGCGCGCCGGGTTGTGGAACCGCTGGAGCGTGGACATGTTTGCCGGGGCCGAGGTGCACGGCAGCACGCTGGGCATCCTGGGCATGGGCCGCATCGGCCAGGGCATGGCCCGCCGCGGCCACCATGGCTTTGGCATGCGGGTCATCTACCACAACCGCTCCCGGCTGGATGCCGCCACCGAAGCCGCTTGCGGTGCAAGCTACGTCAGCAAGGCTGAGCTGCTGGCCCAGGCCGACCACCTGGTGCTGGTGCTGCCCTACACCGCCGACAACCACCACGCCATTGGCGCGGCAGAGCTGGCGCAGATGAAACCCACGGCCACGCTGGTCAACATCGCCCGCGGTGGCATCGTGGACGACGCCGCATTGGCCCAGGCGCTGAAAGAACGGCGCATTGCCGCCGCCGGGCTGGACGTGTTCGAGGGCGAGCCCCAGGTTCACCCCGATCTGCTGATCGTGCCCAATGTGGTGCTGACGCCCCACATCGCCAGCGCCACCCTCAAAACCCGCCGCGCCATGGCCGACCTGGCGGCGGACAACCTCATTGCTTGGCTGACCGAGGGCAGGGCGCTCACGCCCATCAACCCCGAAGTCACCGCCACCCCCGCATGACCCCTGACACCTTGTTGTGGGCCGTTCTGGCCCTGTCCGCGCTGACCGTGTTGCTGGCCCTGGTGCTGGTGCTGCGCAAACCCTCCGGCCCCACCGCTGCCGATTGGCTGGCGGCCCAGGATCGGCAGTTGCTGCAAACGCAGGAACTGGCCCAGACCCTGGGCCGCCAGCAACAGCTGCTGCTCGACCGCCTGGACCGGCTGGAACGCGACGTGCGCCACGACCTGACCGAAGGTACACGCGGCGGGCGGCAAGAGGTCATGCAGACCCTCACCGCCTTTGGCGAGACCCTCTCGCGCCAGGCCCAGGACGCCAACCGCACCCAGAACACCCAGCTCGACGGCTTTGCCCAGCAGCTGGTGCAACTGCGGGGTGTGGTGGGCGACACCCTCACCCAACAGCTGCAAAGCCTGAGCGAGGCCAACGCCCGCCGCCTGACCGACGTGCAGGCCATGCTGGAGCGCCAGCAGCAGGCCCAGCGCCAGGCCATCGAGCAGTTGCAGCAGCAGTTGCGTCAAACTTTGGAGCAACAAATCCAGACACTGCAAGCGAGCAATGCCCAAAAGCTGGATGAAATGCGGGCCACCGTGGACGAAAAACTCCAGTCCACCCTGGAAACCCGGCTGGGCCAGAGCTTCAAACAGGTGGCCGACCGGCTGGAGCAGGTGCACAAGGGCCTGGGCGAACTGCAGACCCTGGCCGAGGGCGTGGGCGACCTGAAGCACCTGCTCAGCAACGTCAAGACCCGCGGCATGTTCGGCGAGGCCCAGCTGGCCGCGCTGCTGGAGCAGGTGCTGGCCCCCGACCAGTACGCCACCCAGGTGGCCACCCGGCCCGGCAGCCGCAACGTGGTGGACTTTGCCATCCGCCTGCCCGGACGGGGCGACGACGGCCAGCCCTGCTGGCTGCCCATCGACGCCAAATTCCCCAACGAAGACTACGAGCGCCTGCTGGACGCCCAGGTGCGCGCCGACGCCGCCGAGGCCGACGCCGCGGGCAAGGCGCTGGAGCTGCGCATCCGGCTGGAGGCCAAGAGCATGGCCGACAAGTACCTGGAGCCGCCGCACACCACCGACTTCGCCATCCTGTTCCTGCCCACCGAGGGCTTGTACGCCGAGGTGCTGCGCCGCCCGGGGCTGATGGAAGCCTTGCAGCGCGAACACCGCGTCACCCTGGCCGGCCCCACCACGCTCATGGCCATGCTCAACTCGCTGCACATGGGTTTTCGGACGCTGGCGCTGGAAAAGCGCAGCAGCGAGGTGTGGCAGGTGCTGGGGGCGGTGAAAACCGAGTTTGGCAAGTTCGGCG
>DASUON010000342.1:0-4673 GCA_036276615.1 Burkholderiaceae bacterium | reverse complement strand
ATCGAGGGGCCTTCACGCAGTGCCAACATGGGGGCTCTCCTGAAAATGGGTGGGCAGGCCGCTGGGGCCTGCGGAATGGAAGGGAATGGACCTGAGGGGCAGGGCGATTACACGCCTTGCTTCAGCGACGCTTCGATGAAGCCGTCCAGGTCGCCGTCGAGCACCTTTTGCGTGGCCGACACTTCGACGTTGGTGCGCAGGTCCTTGATGCGGCTCTGGTCCAGCACGTAGCTGCGGATCTGGTGGCCCCAGCCCACGTCGGTCTTGGTGTCTTCCAGCTTCTGCTGCTCTTCCATGCGCTTGCGCATTTCATGGTCGTACAGGCGGCTGCGCAGGCGTTGCCAGGCCACGTCGCGGTTGCTGTGCTGGCTGCGACCGTCCTGGCACTGCACCACGATGCCGGTGGGGATGTGCGTCATGCGCACGGCCGAGTCGGTCTTGTTGATGTGCTGACCGCCCGCGCCGCTGGCACGGAAGGTGTCGATGCGCACATCGGCCGGGTTGATGTTGATCTCGATGGAGTCGTCGATTTCCGGGTACACGAACACCGAGGCAAACGAGGTGTGGCGACCGCCCGAGCTGTCGAACGGGCTCTTGCGCACCAGGCGGTGCACGCCGGTTTCGGTGCGCAGCAGGCCAAAGGCGTATTCACCCTCGATCTTGATGGTGGCGCTTTTGATGCCGGCGGTGTCGCCCGCGGTTTCGTCTTCCAGCGTGGCCTTGAAGCCCTTGCGTTCGGCGTACTTCAGGTACTGGCGCAGCAGCATGCTGGCCCAGTCGCAGGCCTCGGTGCCACCGGCACCGGCTTGGATGTCGAGGAAGCAGTTCAGCGGGTCGGCCGGGTTGTTGAACATCCGGCGGAATTCCAGCTTTTCCACCATGTCGGTGAGCTTGTCGGCCTCGGCCTCGATGGTGAGCAGACCGGCCTCGTCCCCTTCTTCCTTGCTCATGTCATAGAGCTCGGTGTTGTCGGTCAGCTCGCTGGTCAGGGTGTCGAGCACCAGCACCACGTCTTCAAGCGACTTCTTCTCTTTGCCCAGCTCCTGGGCGCGTTTGGGGTTGTCCCAGACGGTGGGGTCTTCGAGGGCGCTGTTGACCTCGGTGAGTTTCAGGGCTTTGGCATCGTAGTCAAAGATACCTCCGTAGCTCGACCACTCGCGCGGAGAGGTCGGCCAGTCGGGTGCCAATGCTGTTGATGTGTTCTGCGTCCATGGTGCTGAGGGGCCTGTGGCCTGGGTGTGTGCGGTTGAATGACCAAACCGCCGATTTTCGCACGCCATCAACGGCGGCGCATGGGTCCCAGGTAAGCGAACCAGCCCCCCGCCATGCGCAGCAGCCCCGGCAGCGCCGCCCCGGTGAAGCGCACCGCTTGCAGCGCCAGGGCACCGCGGCGCACGTCGCCGTGGCGCAGGTCGTGCCGCAGCAGGGTGGCGAGCAGGTGCAGCACGTCCCCGCCCAGGTACAGGCTGGCCAGCAGCAGGCAGGCCACGCGGCGCAGGTAACCTACGCCGTGCTGGGCGGCCAGGTCCAGCATCACGTGGCGGTGGCCGATTTCCTCTTCGCAATGCCAGCGCCACAAGCGCACCTGCGGGCCGTCGCTGGCCGCGTTGAGCCAGGGCTGGCCCTTGAGCACCTCTTGCGACAGCAACACCGTCAGGTGTTCAAACGCCGCCCCCAGGGCCAGGCGGGTGCCCAGGCCCAGCGGTTCCAGTTCAGCCGCGGCGTGGCACATGCGTTCGGCCAGCGCCAGCGCGGGCAAGCCCTGTTGGGCCAGGCGCCGGTTGTAGAGGCCGTGGGCGCGTTGGTGCGTCCGTTCCTCGTCGATGAAATGCTGCGCCTGCGCCCGCAGCGTGTCGCTGGCGGGCACGGCGGCGGGGTGCTGCGCGTCCAGCCAATCGGCCACGGCGCGGATCACAAAGGTCTCGCCCGCGGGCAGCAGCAGCGACAGGGCATCGAACAGGCGGGTGCGCAGGGCGTCGCCGTTCCACAGCATGGTCGGTTCTTTCACAACAGCGCCGTGACCCAGCCCGACAGGCGCTGGAGCACCGGCAACGGCAGGCGACGCCACACGGGCGACCAGCGCGACCAGGGAATGCGCCCCCGCAGCACCGCCGCATGGTCCAGCGACGCCTCGTGCGGGAAGTAGCCAGCACGCACCGCCACGATGTCCTTGAACCCCTTGCGGTGGTAGTAGCGCAGCTGCGGGTCGGCGGGCAGGCCGCGGCGGCGGGCGCGGGCGTGGTGCTCGGCGGACAGCCGGGGGTGTTGCTCCCGGGCGCGGCGGTAACCCGGCATGGGGGAGCCCAGGTAGATGTCACGCCACCCCTGCTGGAGCGCGTGGGGCCAGAAAAAGCGGATCAGCGCCCAGGCCGCCTCACCGTCCACGCTGGTGAGGCTGATGCCAAACAGCGACCCGCCCGAGGGCGCGGGGGTGTCGGCCTGCGGGTCGATGCGGGCGCAGTCGGCCCAGTCGCGGGCCTGCTCGATGGCCTCGCGGGACATGGGCTTCATGAACAGCGAGGCCAGGGCCTCGCCCGTGGTGACGCAGAACGCCCCCACGCACAGCTGGGGGTGGGCCTGCATGCGTTGCAGCATGGCCTGGGCCGAGGCGGCTTGTTGCGCGGTCCACTGGCGTTGTTCCAGCGCTTGCAGCGCAGGCAGGTCAGCGGGGGTCAGAAAACGCACGGTGATCGTGCGGGCCGAGGGGGTGTCGGCAGGGGTGGCAGCGGGGGCGGACATCATCGAAAGAACTGGCAGCCGCGGGCGATGGCCCGGGCCGCAACGGCCACAAAAACACAATGGCCGCGATTCTTTCGATGGAAAGTGACAGGAATGTGAATGTTGTGGGCGCTCAGCCCAGAAACGCGTGCAGCAGCGCCGCCAGCTGTTCGGGCTGGTCGTGGTGCAGCATGTGCCCGGCGTCTTGCACCACCGCCGTGCGAACGTCAGGCACCTGGGCCAGGCGCTGGTGGTACTCGTCCAGCGTGTAGCGGTTCTGCCACCAGGTGGCCAGGTTGGTGTGGCTGGCCTCCACGGCCAGCACCGGCACCGTGATGCGGGCCCAGGTGGCCAGGGCTTCGTCCACCCGGTACAGCATGGGGTTGACCAGCTTGTGCGCCGCCTCGCCCAGGATGCGCCAGCGCCCCTGCGCGTCGGGGGCGGCCCAGTGTTGGGCCAGCCAGCCCGCTTTGTCGGGGCTGAGGCGGGGGTTGGTTTTCATCAGGCGCTGGGCCACGCCGTCGGCGCTGGGGTAGGTTTTCAGGTCCTTGTCGCCTTGGCGCAGGGCTTGGAGTTCGTCCAGCCACTGGGTCAGCCGCCCCGGGGCCTGGGCGGCCACGGTGGCGGGCAGGCCAAAACCTTCCAGGTTGACCAGGCGGCGCACCCGGCCCGGGCGCACCCCGGCGTAGTGCATGGCGATGTTGCCGCCCATGCTGTGGCCCAGCAGGTCCACCGGGGCGTGGGGGCTTAGGTGGTCGAGCAGGGCGTCCAGGTCGGCCAGGTAGTCGGGGAACCAGAAGCAGTCGGCCCCGCCCGAGTCGGTGCGGCCAAAGCCCCGCCAGTCGGGGGCCACCACCCAGGGCGAGAAGCCCAGGGCGTGCAGCGCATCCACCACAAACTGGAACGAGGCCCCCACGTCCATCCACCCATGCACCATCACCAGCGGCACGGGCTGCGCCTCGGTGCGTTCGCCCCAATGGCGCAGGTGGTACTGCAGCCCCCGGATGGGGACAAACTCGGAGCGTGCCGGGCGCTGGGCGGTGTACAACGCAGGGGTGGTGGTGGGATCGGTCATGGGTTCATCTTACGGAGCCCTGGGTTGCCACCGCGGCCCGATGCCCCGGCCCCGAGTCGCCACCACGACACCGCTTTTGCCCCTCACCCTGCCAAGCTTTGCACCATGACCGTTGCCTCCAACGCCGCTGCCGACGCTGCCTCCACCGCGCCCCACCCGTTTGACCACCACGCCGCCATGCAGCAGCGCTTTGGCTGGCAGGTGCCCCCGCGGCTGAACATGGCCCAGGCCTGCTGCGTGCGCTGGGCGCAAATCCCCGATCATGCAAATTCCATAGCGGTCATTGCAGATGGAGCAAGCGGTATGGCCACTTTTCATTCGTATGCCGAGCTGCATGCGCAGGCCAACCGCCTGGCCAACGTGCTGACGGCGGCGGGGGTGGGCCGGGGGGATCGCGTCGCCATCGTCATGCCGCAGCGCTTCGAGACCGCCGTGGCCTACATGGGCGTGCTGCAGACCGGGGCGGTGGGCATGCCGCTGTCCATGCTGTTCGGGCCGGATGCGCTGGCCTACCGCCTGCAAGACAGCCAGGCCGTGGTGGCCATTTGCGACCGCGCCGGGTGGCCCCACCTGGCCGAGGTGCGCACCCAGTGCCCGCAACTGCGCACCGTGCTGCTGGTGGGCGACGAACATGCCGAGGGCGAGGACGAATGCAGCGTGCAAGCCTGGGGCCAGACCCTGGCCGCCGCCAGCGACCGTTTTGCCTGCGTGGACACCGCCGCCGACGAACCCGCCGTGCTCATCTACACCAGTGGCACCACCGGCAACCCCAAGGGCGCACTCATCCCGCACCGGGCGCTGGTGGGCAACCTCAGCGGCTTTGTGTGCAGCCAGAACCTGTTTGGCTTTGCGCCGGGGCCGCAGGGCGAACTGCCGTTTC
>DASUON010000341.1:0-2633 GCA_036276615.1 Burkholderiaceae bacterium | reverse complement strand
CCCACCCGCCTGCACCCGGGCACGCAATACGACGCCGCCTGGGCCCAGATGGCCTGGGACCGCACCCTGCGCTTCTTCGGCCACCACCTGGGCTGAACGGGATGAACGGGGCACACGGCCCCAGGTGTTTCAGCCGCCGCGCAACTGAAACACCGACACCGCGGTCACCAGCTCCTGGGCCTGAGCCTTGAGCCGTTCGGTGGCGGCGGCCATTTCCTCCACCAGGGCGGCGTTCATCTGCGTGGCCTGGTCGATCTGGGTGATGGCCTTGCCCACCTGGTCCATGCCGGTGCTTTGCTGGTTGCTGGCACCGTCGATGTCGTTGACCAGCTGGGTGACCTTGTGGATGGCTTCCACCACTTCGCCCATGGTGTGCCCTGCCGCGTCCACCTGCTGGCTGCCCGATTCCACCCGGGCCAGGCTGTCGTGAATCAGCGCTTTGATCTCCTGCGCCGCCGAGGCTGAGCGGCTGGCCAGGTTGCGGACTTCGGTGGCCACCACGGCAAACCCCCGGCCCGCGTCCCCGGCGCGTGCGGCCTCCACCGCGGCATTGAGGGCCAGGATGTTGGTCTGGAAGGCAATGCCGTCGATCACGCCAATGATGTCGCCGATCTTGCGGGAGCTGGCGGTGATGCCCTGCATGGTGTTGACCACCTCGGCCACCACCTCGCCGCCGCGGATGGCCACTTCGGAGGCGTGGGCCGCCATGCGGCTGGCCTGGTCGGCATGGTGGGCGTTGTGGTGCACAGCGGCCCCCAGCTGCTCCATGGAGGCGGCCTGCTGCTGCAGGGCGCTGGCCTGTTCCTCGGTGCGCTGGCTCAGGTCGAGGTTGCCCCCGGCAATTTCCTGCGCGGCCTCGGCCAGTTGGTCGGCCTGCTGGCGCACCTGGGCCACCACGTGGGCCAGGGCGTCTTGCATCTCGCGCAAGGCGTGGCGCAGCTGGGCCACCTCGTCCGACCCGGGGGCATCCACGTTGGCGGTGAGGTCTCCCTGGGCCACCTGGTGGGCAAACTGGACCGCGTCGCGCAGGGGCTCGACCGTGCTGCGGCTGATCCACAAGGCCACGCCCAAGCCCACGGCGCCGGCCACCAGCAACGTGACCACCAAGGTGGCCGTGAACGCCCGGGTGCTGTGCTGATGCGCCTGCACGGTGTGCTGGGACACGTCGAGCTGGACCTGGATGAGCTTGCCCAGCACGTCCTGCATGGGGTCGAAGGCCGGGTACATCTGGCGGGCGGCAAAGGCCGCCAGCACAGCCTTGTCGGCTTGGGTGACGAGCCGGGCCAGTTCATCCACCGCGGCGTTGGCCGGGACCATCAGTGCGTTCATTTGCGACACCAGCAGCTTTTCCTCTTCGACCAGGAAGGTGGCGGTGTAGGCCTTCCACTCGCGCTGGATGATGTCCTTGGCCTCGGCAATCGACCGGGCGGCCTGTTCGGTACTCAGGGCCCCATCCCGCGCCTTGTGGGCGGTGTCCACGATTTGCACCGCGTAGGCGTCGGACACCGCTTTCAGTTGTTTCAGGGGAATCAGCCGGTCAGCGTAGAGCGACGACATGTCGTCGTCACCGTCTTGCAGCAAATAGACGCTGGTGAGCCCGCTCAAGGCAAAAAACGTCAGCAGCAGGGTGCTGAGCAACACCAGTTTGGTTTTGATGGTCCACCCGGACAGCATGGTGAGTTCTCCCCAAAAAGAATGCGATGCAGCCCCGTGCGGGCTGGTGGCCGGTGCGTGTTGGTGCGGCCGTCAGGCCGGGACGCCCGGTTTTCGTCGGTGACGGCGGGGATGCCGATGGACCATGAATCACGCCTCCCAGAGTGGCTTCAGTGGACGTTGTCCGGGCCGAACGGCCCGTTTCCGGTGTTGAATGCTGGGAGTAGGCTATCAGAAAATCCCTACCTGATGTAAGGATTTGTGGTGTCATTCTTGCGAAAAGATGAAAGATGGCCCTTGCATTTATATTCGTGCATGTCCGGATTTGTGGGGTTTGTTTGATTCAGATTAAAGACACGTCAATTTGGATGACGTGTGAAAGCCTGTGTTGGGGCCGTCAACATAACCTTGTGGTGTGAACGGGGCTGCGTTGCGTGGGCACAGGTCCTGGTTCCGAGATCAACCTCTTCGCAAGGACTTCAACATGATTCGTACCGCATTCACCCGTCGTGCCCTGTGCGTCGCCCTGGGCACATGCCTGTTGCCTATGGCCGTGATGGCCCAGGAGCGCGGCACCAAAGAAGAAGCCAAGGCGCTGACCGAAGCCGCCTGGGCGCATGTGAAGAAGGTGGGCGCAGAGCAGGCGTTCAAGGACTTCACCCACGACAAGGCCACCTGGACCAAGAAAGACCTGTATCCCTTCGTCATGAACCACGCTGGTGTGATGCTGGCCCACGGCGCCAATGAAAAGCTGGTGGGGCGGGACATGATCAACATCAAGGACTCCGCGGGCAAGCTCATGACCCAGGACATGATTGCCGTGGCCAAGAAGGGTGAAGGCTGGAGTGACTACGAGTGGGTGGACCCCGCCACCAAGAAGATTTCTGGCAAGACCGCTTATGTGAAGGCCCTGCCAGGCACCGAACAGTTTGTGGCCGTTGGGGCCTATCGCTGAAACCCGGTGTGCGGGGCCTGGCGGT
>DASUON010000340.1:0-2595 GCA_036276615.1 Burkholderiaceae bacterium | reverse complement strand
CAAAGTGATGAACGCCGTGCGCTTTGCACGCGAACAGGCCTTGACGGTGTGGCCATCGGTGCCGTCCCTGGCCGGCATGCTGCGCCAGTTGAAACAGCTCCCCCCCGACAGCCTGCCCACCCTGCGCCTGACGGTGTTCGGCGGCGAACAACTGCCCGCCGGCACCGTGCACGCCTGGCGCGATGCGGCCCCGCGCAGCCGCATCATCAACCTCTACGGCCCCACCGAAGCCACCGTGTTCTGCACTCAACAGGTGGTGGACGCCCCGCTGCCCCTGACGCCGAGGCGCGACGTGGTGGCCATCGGCCATCCGCTGCCCGGCAACCGCGTGTGCATCGTGAACGAACTGGACCAGCCCGTGCCCACAGGCGTGGCCGGGGAACTGCTGATCGGTGGCGTGCAACTGGCCGACGGCTACCTGAACGCCCCGGAACTCACCGCCACGCGTTTTCCGCACATCGATGGGCAACGCTGGTACCGCAGCGGTGACGCCGCGCTGCAAGACACGGATGGCCGCCTGCACTGCCTGGGCCGCATCGACAACCAGGTGAAAGTGCTGGGTTACCGCGTTGAGCTGGAGGAGATCGACGGCCACCTGCGCACAGCCAGCGGCATTGGCCTGGTGGGCTGCGTGGCCTGGCCCCTGGTGGATGGCATGGCACGCGGTGTCGTCGGTTTCGTGGCCGCCGAGGCGGTTGACAGCGCGGCGCTGACCGCCCGGCTGCAAAGCCAACTGCCGCCCTACATGGTGCCGACGCGCATTGTGGCCCTGCCCAACCTGCCCACCAACGCCAGCGGCAAGGTGGACCGCCGCGCCCTGCTGGCCCACCTAGACGCACCCGCCTCATGAGCACAGCCCCCAGCACTGCGGCGGGTCCGGCTGCCCGCGCCTCGCGCGACGGGCTGGCCCGGCTGCTGGCCGTGGAAAACCGGCCGGCCTGGGCAAGGGGGGTACAAAGCCCCTTCGGCCAGGCTGCACTGGCTGGCCTGGCCCTGCTCACCACCTGGTCGCACTTCGGTCCCTGGGCGGCAGGGGTCGCGGTCATCGCCTCGCTGTGGGCCGGGCAAACGCTGTTGCGCAACGCCGAACGCCACATGCTCATCCTGTTCTGTGCCACCTGGGGCAGCGTGCTGGCCGGCACCGCGTTGGGCGAACTGGACACCGCCGAACGGGTGGGCAGCGCCCTGAGCCTGGTGGGGCTGTCCGCGCACCGGGCCCCGCTCTGGGCCACGCTGGCGGTGCTGCTGTGGGGCCTGACCCTGACCGGACTGCTCGCTGGCGTGCGGCGCTGGCCGAAAAGCTGGCCAGCGCGCCACCCCCTGCAAGCCCTGCTCGCACTGGAAGCCGCCCTGTGCCTGGCGGCCTGGTGGGCCACCCGAGGCGGCGCTCCCGCCGTGCTCACGGCCAGCCTGTGGATCGCCCTGTTCGTGCTGACACCCTACGTCTGGTTCCTGCCCTACGCCGTCACCGACCTGCGCAGCCGCCCGAACGACCCGCTGCTGCCGCAACTGGCCCTGCAACGCGCGTACTGGAGCCCGACCTACCTGCCCTTCGGCAAGGGCCTGACTTTCCTGCGCCGCCACCGCGCGGCGGACGCCAACGCCCTGGCCGTCACCCAACTGAAGGGGGCCAAACTGCTGGTCTGGGCGCAGGTGCTCCATGCCCTGCGTGACGGGCTGGCCTGGGTGTTTGACGGCGTGCCCAGCGTGCATGAGGCACTGGAAGCCCATCTGGCCGGGCAACCCGTGGGCATGGCCATGGGCTGGGCCGCGCTGGTGTTGTCCACCGCGCGCTTTGGTTTGCAAGTGGCGGTGTGGGCGCACCTGTTCATTGGCGTGGCACGCCTGGCCGGCTACCGGCTGCCGCGCGGTTCGTGGCGGCCGCTGGAGTCGCGCACGCTGATGGACTACTTCAACCGCTTCCATTACTACTTCAAGGAAATCCTGGTCGATTTCTTTTTCGTGCCCACCTTCTTCCGCGTCTTCAAAAGCCACCCGCGCCTGCGCATGTTCTTCGCCACCTTCATGGCCGCCGGTGTCGGCAATGCGCTGTGGCATTTCCTGCGCGACATCGATCTGGTGGCCACCCTGGGGCCAGCCCAGGCCCTGCAAAGCTACGCCAGCTACGCCTTCTACTGCGCGGTGCTGGCCACGGGCATCGGGCTGTCGCAGGTGCGCGCCCAACTGGGCCGCAAACCACCCCACGGCCCCCTGGGCCGGCTGTGGTCCTTTCTGGTTGTGTGGGGGTTCGTTGTGACCCTGCACGTGTTCAGCGACGGTTCGCGCACCCACACCCTGGGCGAACGTCTGCGCTTTCTGTCCAGCCTTTTTGGAGTTTGACGATGACCCTTCCCACCACCTTGCGCGCCGATCTGCGCACCGTCCTGACCGAGGCCCGGGGCCAGCACGGCGACCACAGCCCGTTCGCCGACACCGAGTCGCTGTTCTTGAGCGGACGCATCGACTCCTTCTCCATGATGAACCTGGTGGTCCACCTCGAGTCCACCTATGGCGTGGATTTCGGCAGCATCGATTTCGACGTCGCTCTGGTCGACACCGTGGACGCCATCACCGCGCTGGTGCAAGCCCACGGCC
>DASUON010000339.1:0-7643 GCA_036276615.1 Burkholderiaceae bacterium | reverse complement strand
TGATTTCCGAATTCCTCTCCGGCCCCGGTGTCAACACGCTGCCGCAGGTCATCTTTGGTTATGCCCGCCGCGGTATCAACCCCACCATCTATGCCGCGGCCACGCTGCTGATTGCCACCGTCACCGTGGTCATCGTGGGCTACAGCGTGTGGGTGGCCCGCCAGACCCGCAAGCGCGAGCGCGACATGGCCGCGGCCATGCGGGCCGAGACGGTGGCGCTGACGGCCAAGTGAGGCCCCGGGGCCAATGGCCCCTTGATTTGGCCGCAATTGGTTGGTCGGGTTGGTAATTAACGCCGATACCATGGTGCCAATCGGGTGCGGCCTGCGTGGCCTGTCCGACCCTTCCAACGCAGTCTTTGTGCAGGCAACCCATGACCCAAGCCCAAACCCCCACCTTCAACGGCCAGGCCTTCATCAACGGCCAGCGCGTCCACGCCCTGGACGGCCAGACCTTCGAAAAACATTCCCCAGTGGATGGCCGTTTGCTCACCCACGTGGCCCGCTGTGGGGCGGGGGATGTGGATGCCGCCGTCACCGCCGCCCGGGCCGCGTTTGAAGACCGGCGCTGGGCCGGCAAGTCGCCCGCGCAGCGCAAGCGCGTGCTCATCAAGCTGGCCGACCTCATGCTGGCCCATGCCGACGAGCTGGCGCTGACCGAAACGCTGGACATGGGCAAGCCCATCCGCAACGCCAAGGCGGCGGACGTGAACGGTGCGGCCAACTGCATCCGCTGGTACGGCGAGGCCACCGACAAGGTCTACGACGAGATTGCGCCCACGCCAGCGAACTCGCTGGCCCTCATCACCCGCGAGCCGGTGGGCGTGGTGGGCGTCATCGTGCCGTGGAACTACCCCATGCTGATGGCCAGCTGGAAGATCGCCCCGGCGCTGGCCGCGGGCAATTCGGTGGTGTTGAAGCCCAGCGAAAAAAGCCCCCTCACGGCGCTGCGCCTGGCCGAACTGGCGCTGGAGGCGGGCATTCCGCCCGGCGTGTTCAATGTGGTGCCCGGCTACGGCCCCGAGGCCGGCAGCCCGCTGGCGCTGCACATGGACGTGGACTGCATCGCCTTCACCGGCAGCACACGCGTGGGCAAGCAGATCCATGTGATGGCTGGGCAGAGCAACCTGAAGCGCGCCTGGACCGAGCTGGGTGGCAAGTCACCCAACATCGTGTTTGCCGACTGCCCCAACCTGGACGCGGCGGTGGATGCCGCCGTGGGCAGCATCTTCTACAACCAGGGGGAGAGCTGCAACGCCCCCTCCCGCCTGTTTGTGGAGGCCAGCATCAAGGACGCCTTTCTGGAAAAGGCCCTGGCCAAGGTGCCGCAGTTCCAGCCCGCCAACCCGCTGGACCCGCAGACGGTGATGGGTGCCATCGTGGACCGCATCCAGCTCAGCACCGTGATGCGCTACATCGAGGCCGGGCAGAAGGAAGGCGCCCAGCTGGTGGCCGGTGGCCACAGCGTGGAACCCGTGCCGGGCGGTTGTTACGTGCAGCCCACCATCTTCGACGGGGTGACCAACCACATGACCATTGCCCGCGAAGAGATTTTTGGCCCCGTGCTCAGCGTGCTGAGCTTCACCGACGCCGCCGACGTGGTGCGCCAGGCCAACGACTCGGTCTATGGCCTGCACGCCGCGGTGTGGACGCGCGACATCAACAAGGCCCACGGCGTGGCCCGGGCGTTGCGGGCGGGCACGGTGCACGTCAACCAGTACGACGAGGACGACATCACCGTGCCGTTTGGCGGCTACAAGCAAAGCGGCGTGGGGCGCGACAAGTCGCTGCACGCCTTCGACAAGTACACCGAAACCAAGACCACCTGGATTCGACTGGACTCACCTTTTTGATGCGCTGTCAAGTTACAACCCCCTGGGGTAGGGCGGTGTGTTGTTGATGTGAGACAAATCGGGGTTGGTTTGTCGTCTATTGATCATTCGTGAATGGGGTTCATCGCCTATAAACGCTCTGTCGTGTTTGTTTTAAGCATGACTTAAGGCGTTCGTCATCCGACGTTCAGTGTGCGATCCATGCCCATGCCCCGCCCCCGGAGGCATGTTTTGTCCCATGCGCAACAACCAACCGGTGACCCAGCGGGAATTCGAGCTGACCCCTGGCACCACCCTGATGTCCACCACGGACACCTCCAGCCACATCCTGTACGCCAACTCGGCGTTTGTGGACGTCAGCGGATTCACCGCTGAGGAGTTGATCGGCCAACCCCACAACCTGGTCCGCCACCCCGACATGCCCCCCCAGGCGTTTGCCGACCTGTGGGACACGCTGCAGGCCGGGCGCACCTGGACGGCGCTGGTGAAGAACCGCCGCAAGGACGGCGGGCATTACTGGGTTCGGGCCAACGTGGCCCCCATGGTGCGCGACGGACAGTTGCGGGGCTACATTTCCGTGCGGACCCGGCCACCCCGGCCCGAGGTCGAGGCCGCCGAAGCGCTGTACCGCCGCATCCGTGAGGGCCAGGCCCAGGGCTTCAAGCTCTACCGCGGGTTGCTGGTGCGCACCGGCTTGTTGAGTTGCCTGTCGTGGGGGCAGACGGCCTCGCTCGGGGTGCGGGTGCAGGCGCTGGTGTGGCTGATGTGGCCGCTGCTGGTGGGGCTGGCCGCCTGGGTGGGCGCGGGCAACCTGCTGGGCTTGTCGGTGGGGGTGGGGGCGGTGTTGGCGCTGCTGTCGTGGCTGCTGCATGCCCAGGTGGTGCAGCCCGCGAATGTGGTGGCACAGCAGGCCTGCACGGTGGCCAGCGGGCAGTTTGACGCCAGCGTGCGCCTCAACCGGGTGGATGCCCTGGGCATGACCTTGCGGGCCATCAACCAGTCGGGCTTGAACGTGCGGTCGCTGGTGGCCGACGTGGGGGCCCAGGCCGACGGTCTGAAGTCGGTGGCCAGCCAGATTGCCGCCGCCAGCGGTGACCTGGGGGCGCGGACCGAGGAGGCGTCCACCAGCCTGGGACAGGCGTCGTCGGCCATGACCGAACTGACCGCCAGCGTTCAGAGCAACGCCCAGACGGCGGTGACCGTCAGCGAAACCGCCCACCGCATGGCCCAGTCGGCACAGGCCAGTGGGGAGCAGGTGACGCAGGTGGTGCAGACCATGCACCACATCAACCAGTCCAGCCAGAAAATTGCCGACATCATCGGCGTGATCGACGGCATTGCCTTCCAGACCAACCTCCTGGCCTTGAATGCCGCGGTCGAGGCGGCCCGCGCGGGCGAGCAGGGGCGGGGCTTTGCGGTGGTGGCTGGCGAGGTGCGCAACCTGGCCCAGCGCAGCGCCACGGCGGCCAAGGAGATCAAGGACCTCATCAACGACAGCCTGGCCCAGGTCGAGTCGGGCGTGAAAGAGGTGCAGGAAACCCGTCAGACCATGCAAGGTCTGGTGGACCAGATGGGTCAGGTGGCCACGATGGTCGGGGACATCAGCGAGGCCTCACAGCAGCAGGCCCGCGGCATTGAAGAAATGGGCAGCACGGTGGCCGAGCTGGACCAGATGACCCTGCACAACGCCTCCATGGTGGAGGAGTTGGCCGGGGCTGCCCATTCCATGCATGTGCAGGTGGACCGGCTGGCCCAGGCCATCGACGTGTTCAAGACCCGCTGAAGCGCGGCTCAGTCCTGCTTCTTCATGGGGCAGGTGTTCAGGCCCAGCAGGGGGTAGAGCGGGCACCAGCCCATCAGGCCCGTGGCCAGGGGCACGATGCCGATGTAGCCCCACACCGGCAGGAATCCGCCCACGGTGAGTGCAATCAGCACCACACCCACCACGATGCGCAGGATCTTGTCGATGCCGCCGACGTTCTTGTTCATGATCGCTCCTCTGCTGGGGCTTGGCCCCAAGGTGCCTGCGGTGGACCCCCATGGCCCGGTGCAGGTGTTGCAGTGTGGATTGAATCGAGAGGGAAGTCCACCGTCTGTGACCGGGGTCACGGTGGGTTGCTGCCGCCCGTGGCCACCGTGCGCAGGGCCATGCTGTCGCGGATGGTGATGCACTCGCGGGACAGCTCCACCCAGCCCGAGCGTTCAAAGCGGTGCAGCAGGCGGGTGACGATTTCGCGCACCGTGCCCAGCTCGTCGGCCAGTTGCTGGTGGGTGGTGCGCACCTGGGCCCCGTGGCCCAGCAGGGTGGCGGCCAGGCGGCTGTCCAGCCGCTGGAAGGCCACGGCCTCGATCAGCCCGGTCAGGTCAGCCATGCGGGCGGCAAACAGGCCCAGCACAAAGTCGCGGAAGGGTTCGGCCTTGAGGGCCTCGCGGAACAGGGGCGCGGGCATCAGGGCCAGCCACGAATCCTGGGTGGTCACGCCGCGGGCGGTCAGCAGCTGGTGGGCAAACAGGCAGGACGAGGACACCAGGCACATCTCGCCCGGCACCACGCGGTACAGCTCCAGCTCGCGCCCATTGGCGGCGGTGCGGCTCACGCGGACCTCACCACGCAAGAGCAGCGGAAAGCCCATGCAGGCCTCGTTCTCGCGGAACACCACGGTGCCCGCCTTCACCTCCATGCCGGGCAGGGCGGCCAGGGCCTGCGGATCGCTGAGGCAGGCGGGCACGCTGTCCAGCGTGGGGTAGTGGTGCACCACCTCTTCGAACCGTGGGCTGGCGGGCGTGGGGGCTGGGGTCATGGTGGGCGGGTTGGGTGCGTGCAAGGGACAGGAGGAACATGGGGCACAGTCGGCGAGGGCCGCGCCGTGTGCTGGGCCATTGTGCGTGAATGGAGTGCCCGAGCGGCGTGCTGCGCCACACACGGCCCAGGTGGCCGAGGTGCGGGCGCATGTACGGTTGTTGCAGCGCGCGGCTCAGTGGCTCGATGCGTCAGCGGGTCAGCCGCTCCAGCTGCGTCAGGTGGGCCAGTGCATGCCCGCGGTGGGTGCCGCACATGTCGGGCTCCGGGCGCAGCGATCCGCACACGGCGGGGCGCTCGGGCCGCCCGAACAGACGGCAGCGCCACTCGGCGTCCAACTGCGGGCAAGGCTCCCCCGCCGGTTTGGGGCGGGCGGGGCCCCCTTGCGGGTCGGGGATGGGCGTGCTGATCGACGGCGCGATGCAACACGCGGCACAGGCGGGGCGGCAGTTCATGGGAGCGGGGGTGGGGTGAGGGCCTGGTCCAGGGCCAGCAGCAGGCTGGTGCGGTGCTCGCGGGCCACGGAGCGCCAGTCCTGCCCGGACAAAGCCCCTTCCAACGCCCACAGCAGGTTGAGGCTGGCCTGCGGACACACCTGCTTGACCCGCACATACGCCGCCACCGCCCCCAAGGCCTGCAACTGCGCCACCGACTCAACGCCCGCCGCCGCCAGCATCTGCGCAGACTTCGGCCCCAACCCGGGCAGGCGGTGGAGGGCAGTGGCGGGTGAGTGTTTCACGTGGAACAGCGGTGGTTGAGGGAGGGACTGGCTGCAGATGGCCGGGTTGGCCGTCCGCTCGTTTGTAGCACGGGTGTGCGCCGTGAGGGGCTCGGCGTGGTGGCGTGTTCTTGCATGGAAAGTTACAAGCCAATTTGGCCTTTGCCGCTTGTTCAATAAGCGTAAGCAGCTATCAAATTGAGAGTTTTTGGCAGGGGCACATGCGCAAGCGGGCAAGGCAAGCAACAGCACCCGCACCGAATCCACAAGCCCTCCCCATGAATCGTTCGAAGCAGGGGTGCCCCAGTGGTGTGGCGGGTGGGCCGTGGGGCTGGCCCCTTCCCCCGTGGCGAGGCGCACAGCCCGCGGGGCGGGTGCGCGAACGCGCACCTTCCACCTCTGACCCGTCGCGGTTGTTTGAACAGAGCTTTGCGCAGCAAAGCGGCGTGAGTTCCGCGACGCGCCCCGCGGTCGAGCACCGCAGCGCAGTCCGCACCAGCGGACCACGGGGGAGGGGCAAGCCCCACGGCCCACCCGCCACACCACGCCACCAGAAGCGGTTCGCCAGAAGCCGACAACAAGAAGCAACGACCACATGCCGATGGCCCGAAGCCGACTTGCAGGAACAGATCTCCAGAAACGACAAGGCCGCTCCAGAACGCAAACAGGGGCATGACCCACCCCAACAGCCCCGCTCGATAAAATGCCTGCCCTTGACACACGCATGAACGCTGCTTCGGATTTCGCAGCGCCCGGCTGACGGCGCTGGCCGTGGCCTCTCGCCCGCCCTGGGCGAACCCCCTTTGTATTCACACCATGTTGTACCCAGATTTGTTTGACGTGATCGTGGTCGGTGGCGGCCACGCGGGCACCGAGGCCGCGCTGGCTGCGGCCCGCATGGGCTGCAAGACGCTGCTGCTGACCCACAACATCGAGACGCTGGGGCAGATGAGCTGCAACCCCAGCATCGGCGGCATTGGCAAAGGCCACCTGGTGAAAGAGGTGGATGCGCTGGGTGGGGCCATGGGCATTGCCACCGACGAGGGCGGCATCCAGTTCCGCATCCTCAACGGCAGCAAGGGCCCGGCGGTGCGCGCCACACGGGCGCAGGCCGACCGCATTCTGTACAAGGCCGCCATTCGCCAGCGGCTGGAAAACCAGCCCAACCTGTGGCTGTTCCAGCAGGCCGTGGACGACCTGATGGTGGAGAGCGACGGCACCACCGACCGGGTGGTGGGCGCGGTCACGCAGGTGGGTATCCGTTTCAAGGCCCGCACCGTGGTGCTGACGGCGGGCACCTTCCTGGACGGCAAGATCCACGTGGGGTTGAACAACTACGCCGCAGGCCGGGCGGGTGACCCCCCGGCGGTCAGCCTGTCGGGCCGTTTGAAGGAGCTGAAGCTGCCGCAAGGGCGCCTGAAAACCGGCACGCCGCCGCGCATCGACGGGCGCAGCATCGACTTTTCCAAATGCACCGAGCAGCCGGGCGATGGCATGGGCCTGCAAGGCCTGCCGGGGTCGGCAGATTACCTGGGGCCGCAGCCCGCGGGCCTCGAGGTGCCGGTGTTCAGCTTCATGGGCCGGGCCGACATGCACCCGCGCCAGATGCCGTGCTGGATCACCCACACCAACCAACGCACGCACGACATCATCCGCAGCGGGTTTGACCGCAGCCCCATGTTCACCGGCAAGATCGAAGGGGTGGGGCCGCGCTACTGCCCCAGCGTGGAAGACAAGATCAACCGTTTTGCCGACAAGGACAGCCACCAGATCTTTCTGGAGCCCGAGGGCCTGACCACCCACGAGTTCTACCCCAACGGCATTTCCACCAGCCTGCCGTTCGACATCCAGTACGCCCTGGTGCGCAGCATGCCGGGGTTGGAGAACGCACACATCCTGCGCCCGGGCTACGCCATCGAGTACGACTACTTCGACCCCCGTTCGCTCAAAAGCAGCTTCGAAACCAAGCAGATTGGCGGGCTGTTTTTCGCCGGGCAGATCAACGGCACCACGGGGTACGAAGAGGCAGCCGCCCAAGGCCTGTTTGCCGGCCTGAACGCCGCGCTGCAAGCCCGTGCGCTGGGTGGTGGCAACGACGCCGCCAGCGTGGCCGGGGCTGTCACCTACGGTGGGGACACCTGGCTGCCCAGCCGCGACCAAGCCTACCTGGGCGTGCTGGTGGACGACCTCATCACCAAGGGCGTGACCGAGCCCTACCGCATGTTCACCAGCCGGGCCGAGTTCCGCCTGCAGCTGCGTGAAGACAACGCCGACATGCGCCTGACCGAAGTGGG
>DASUON010000338.1:0-5535 GCA_036276615.1 Burkholderiaceae bacterium | reverse complement strand
CGGCTGGGCGTGGCCGCCTCGTCGGGCGCGGCCTGCTCGTCGGGCGGCAGTGCCCCCTCCCACGTGCTGGCCGCCATGGGCGTGCCGCCGGAACAAGCCCTGTGCGCCGTGCGCCTGTCGCTGGGCCACACCCACACCCTGGACGACGTGAACCACGTGGTCCGCGGCCTGACCGAGATGCTCGGCCCCCTGCTCGCCCCCTGAAACCCACCCCCTCTGGAGCCGACGATGAAAGTGATGATCCGCAAAGACAGCAAAGGCACCCTGACCGCCTACGTGCCCAAAAAGGACCTGGAAGAGCCCATCGTCTCCATGGCCCAGCCCGACCTGTGGGGCGGCATCGTCACCCTGGCCAACGGCTGGCAGCTGGACCTGCCCGCCATGCCCGCCGACACCCCACTGCCCATCACCGTGGAAGCCCGCCGCCTGGCCGGCGACTGAAGGAAAGGCCCCGCCATGTCCCTCACCGCCGAACACCTGCAAACCGCCCGCGAGGTGGTGGGCTGGGCCCCCTCGCTGCGCGACGCCGCCGCGCTGTGGCGCGCCCGCTACCCCGCCATCCGCGCCCTGCCCATGGACGCTTTGGACCTGCGCGACGAAACCCCCACCCTGCGCCTGGGCGCACGGCGCATCTACCTGGCCGCCTCGCAGGGGCACTGCTGGCGCATCACCCAGCAGCCCGAAGAAGCCACCGCCCTCATCCTCACGCAGGAGTAAGCCCCATGTCTTACGACACCATTGCCCTGTCCGAGCCCGCGTACAGCCCTGACGACCTGGCCCTGATCGATGCGGTGCTGCAATCGGGCCGCTGGAGCGACGGGCCGCTGCTGGAGTCCTTTGAACAAGGCTTTGCCCGCTGGGTGGGCCGCCGCCATGCGGTGGCCGTGGCCAGCGGCACCCTGGGCACCCTCATCACGCTGCGGGCCCTGGGCATTGGTCCGGGCGACGAGGTGATTTGCGCCGCCCACGCCTGGCACCAGGTGGCCCACGCCATCACCCTGGCCGGGGCCACACCGGTGTTTGCCGACATCAACTACTGGACTGGCAGCCTCAGCCCCGACAAGGCCGCCCTCAAGGTCACGCCGCGCACCAAGGCCATCCTGGCGGGCAACACCAACGGCCACCCCGCCGCCTGGGGCCCGCTGCGCGAGCTGGCCACGCAACACGGCATCCGTCTCATCGAAGACAGCACCGAGGCCCTGGGCTCGCGCTACCAGGGCCAGACCGTGGGCACCTTTGGCGACGTGGCGGTGTTCGACTTCTCGCAACCCTCGGTGCTGTGCACCGGCGAAGGCGGCATGCTGCTCACCGACGACGAGGCCCTGGCCCACGAGCTGCGCTACCTGCGCCAGCGCCGCCTGGCCGACCGGCTCTCGGTGTCGCTGGGCTCGCGCGTGCCCTTGCAGGCCGGCATCAGCGAAATGACCGCCGCCCTGGGCCTGGCCCAACTGTCCCACCTGGACGAACGCCTGATGGCCCGCAAGCAGGTGGAGGTGTGGTACCAGCAGCAGATGCAAAGCTTCGAGGGCGTCAAACCGCCCTACCTGGGCGAGCATGTGGACGAGGTGCACTGGATGCTGTACGTGGTGCACCTGGGCAAACGCTTCACCGCCAGCGCCCGCGCCCAGATGGTGGAAGACCTGGCCGCCTGCGGCATCGAAACCGCCGCCTACAGCCACCCGCTGCACCAGCAGTTCCACTACCAAAGCGCCGCCGACGCCATTGGCCGCCAGCGCGGCCTGCTGCCCGACACCGACCGCATTGGCGACCGCGCCCTGGCCCTGCCGCTGCACACCCACCTCACGGCAGAGCAGGTCAAGTACATCGTCAAGACGCTCAAGGACACCGCCACCAACGTGGGGGCCGGGGCCGCCATCTACCTCTGAACATGACCCACAACACCCTGTCCACCCTGGCCCGGCAACTGGACGCCGGGCAGCTCATCCCCTACCTGGGGCCCGACCTGCTGGCCCTGTGCACCAACATGCAAGTGCCCGCCACGCCGCTGGTGCTGGCCGAGTTCATGACCGGCAAGGTGTCGGTGCCGCACAAGATCCGCAAGCGCCTGACGCAGGCGGCCCAGTTCATCGAAAACTTCAAACACCGCAAATCGGTGGTGGCGCTGATGGACGAGGCCTTTGCCACCGTGCCCACCCCTTCGGCCCTGCACCTGGCGCTGGCCGCCAGCAACGCCCCGCTGTGGGTGGACACCTGGTACGACGACACCCTGGCCCAAGCCCTGGCCACCACCCGCGCCCCCGGCAGCTGGCAGCAGGTGCAGGGCTTGTCGCAATCGGAACATTTCGGCCAATGGACCCAAACCTACGCCAGCAACGGCCAGCCCCTGCCTGCCGATGCCCCGCCTCCATCGGACCAGCCCCTGCTCTACAAACCCCTGGGGGGCCGCCAGCCCGCCAGCAACTACCTGGTGAGCGACAGCGACCACGTGGAGGTGTTGACCGAAATCGACATCCAGACCCCCATCCCCGCCGCCGTGCAGGCGCTGCGCACGGGCCGCAGCTTTCTGTTTGTGGGCTGCCGGTTTGACGACCAGCTGACCCGCAGCTTTGCCCGCCAGATCATGAAGCGCTCCAGCGACCAGCACTGGGCCGTGCTGCCCGCCGAGCCCACCCGCATGGAAGCCCGCTTTCTGGAGGAACAGGGCATCACCCGCATTGCCCTGCCCTTGACCGAGTTTGCCCACGCCTTCACCGCCGCGCTGCAACCCGCACTGGCAGCCTGACCCCTTGTTTTTGTTCACCCCCTTTTTGGAGTTTTGAGCCATGCCCGCTTTGACCGTTCTCCCCTCTGGCCGCACCCTTGACGTGGAAGCAGGAACCCCCCTGCTGGCCGCCCTGCAGGCCGCGGGCGAGCCCATTGCCCACAAATGCAACGGCCAGGCCAAATGCGGCGGCTGCCACCTGTTTGTGCAGGAAGGGCGCAAAACCCTGTCCAAGCTGCAAAAGCTGGAAAACGAACTGCTGGACACCCTGGTGGGCGTGAGCAGCAAATCGCGCCTGGCCTGCCAGACGCTGATGGGCACCGAACCCGCCACGGTGGAACTGCTCAGCTTCGTCTGATGCCCGAACCGGAACCCTCGCGCTGGGCCACCTCGGCCCTGTTGGCGCTGATCGACTCCAGCGGGCAGGCCGTGCTGACCCTCACCGAGGGCCTGACCGCCCTCGACCTGGCCCGCTCCCTGCCGCTCCCTGCCGTGGCGTGGCGGGTGGGCTGTGGGTGGGGTTCCTTGCCGGTGGTCCGCTGGCGCGGACTGCGCTGCGGTGCTCGGCCCCGGGGCGGCGTCGCGGAACTCACGCCGCTTTGCTGCGCAAAGCTCTGTTCAAACAACCGCGACGCAGCCAGAGGTTGAAGTGCGCTGCCGCGCACCCGCCCCGGCGCCTGCGCGCCTCGCCACCGGCAAAGTCACCCCACCCACAGCCCACCCGCCACGCCACGGCAGGGAGCGGGAAATGCAATTGTTTTGATAGCTGCTTGCGCTTGATATGAAAGCGGTAGAGGCTGATTTTCCTTAAATCCCTGACCATTCATCATGATTCCTGAGTCATGTTTTCAAAAAATGACTCTTTTGTCATAAAGTAGCGCCATTGCTTCATCCCGTGACCGGACCATGGACTACCCCATTCAGCTTGCCGCTCAACTCGCCCAGCAGTTGCCGGCCTTTCGCAAGGCTTGTGGCCTCAGCCAGGCGGCGCTGGGGGCCAGGTTGAACCTGAGCCAGTCGCGCGTGGCGTACATCGAACGCAACCCCGCTGCCATCAGCGTGCAGCAGCTGTTCGACATCCTTCAGGTTCTGGGCGTCCAGCTGCTGTTGCGCACCCCGCTGACGCCCGGTGTCCGCCCCAATGCAGACACGCCCCCTCCGGCCCAGGCCGCGTTCAACGCCGAGCCGCCCCAGGGAGAGTGGTGAGTGCGCGCGCTGTGGGTGTGGATGAACGGGGTGCGCGTGGGCACCTGGCGGGTGGGTCCCACGGGGCTTCACCGCTTTGAGTACGCACCAAGCTGGTTGCACAGCCCTCGGGCACGGCCTTTGTCGCTGTCGCTCCCGCTCAGCGCCGGGGCCCTGCAAGGCCCGGTGGTGGCCCACTTCTTTGACAACCTGCTGCCCGACAGCGAGGCCATTCGGCAGCGCATCCGCACCCGAAGGCGGCTGCCCGGGGCCGATGTGTTCTCGCTGCTGCAAGCCATTGGACGCGACTGCGTGGGCGCCGTCCAACTGCTTCCGCCCGATGCGCCACCCCAGGGCTTCGACACCCTGGCCTTTGAGCCCCTCAGCCACGCCGACATTGAGGGCATGCTGACCCAGCTGGGGCCAACCGCCACCCCGGCAGCGCCGGGCACCGCAGACGACAGAGACATTCGCCTGTCGATTGCCGGTGCACAGGAAAAAACCGCATTGCTGCGCGTCAACGGCCAATGGGCCCGCCCACTGGGGGCCACGCCCACCACCCACATCTTGAAGCCCGCCATTGGCATCGTGCCGGGCACGGGCCTGGACATGCGCCAGTCGGTGGAGAACGAGTGGCTGTGTCGGCAAATCGTCGATGCCGTGGGCCTGCCCGCCGCGCCCTGCACCATGGAAACCTTTGGGAGCCAGCGGGTGCTGGTGGTGGAACGGTTTGACCGGGCGTGGCAACCCGGCGGCTGGATTGCCCGTCTGCCCCAGGAAGACCTGTGCCAGGCCACCGGCGTGGCCAGCCACACCAAATACGAAAGCGATGGCGGCCCGGGCCTGGCCCGCTGCCTGGGCATCCTCCGCGCCTCGGAAAACTACGAGCGCGACGGCTTGCGCTTTCTGCTGGCCCAGTTGCTGTTCTGGTTTCTGGCGGCCATTGACGGCCATGCCAAGAACTTCTCGGTGTTCTTGCTGCCCGGTGGCGGCTACCGGCTGACGCCGTTGTACGACGTGCTGTCGGCCTGGCCGGTGATTGGACGCAAAGGCCACGAAATTCCTTACCCCAACGCCAAGCTGGCCATGGCCCTGCGGGCCAAGTCAGCGCACTACCACCTGGCCACCCTGCAACGCAGGCATTGGGAACAACTGGCCCAGGACAGCGGAATTCCCCACGCATGGCGCGAAATGCAGGCCCTTGCCGACCGACTGCCAGGGGCCATGGACGCAGTGCTGTCCACCCTGCCCGCAGACTTTCCCACAGCGCTGGCAGAGCGAATGGGTGCCGGGGTGCAAAAGCACTTGAACCGGTTCAAGGTGCAGGGGTAGGTGAGGGGCTCCGTGGCGTGGCGGGTGGGTACGCGGTCCGGGGAAATGCGGGACTGCAATGGTTTTGATAGCTGCTTGCGCTTGATATGAAAGCGGTAGAGGCTGATTTTTCTTGAATTTTCAACAAAAACGAATTCAGCGTTTCGTTTTTGACCTGCAAACCCCGTCCGCCCACCGAATCGAAACCTGCGTTTAGATTCTTTGCGTTTCCGGGCCTGCAACCCTAGAATCGAAGCCAACGCTTAGATTCATCATGCCCATTCACCGCATCAACTCCGTTTCAGACCTTGGCGAAG
>DASUON010000337.1:0-4956 GCA_036276615.1 Burkholderiaceae bacterium | reverse complement strand
GATGGTGCGGCTGTCGATCTTGCTGGACACCTGGAAGCTGATGCGCGTGGGGATGTTGGCCTTGATGAGGCCGGTGATCACGTCCACGCTGGGCCGCTGCGTGGCCAGGATGAGGTGGATGCCCGCGGCCCGCGCCTTTTGTGCCAGGCGGGCAATGAGCTCTTCAATCTTCTTGCCCACCACCATCATCAAGTCGGCCAGCTCGTCAATGACCACCACGATGTGCGGCAGGCGGTCCAGCGGTTCGGGCTGCTCAGGCGTGAGGCTGAAGGGGTTGCCAATGATCTCGCCCCGCGCCTTGGCCTCGTCGATCTTGGTGTTGAAACCGGCCAGGTTGCGCACGCCCATCTTGCTCATGAGCTTGTAGCGCTTTTCCATTTCGGCCACGCACCAGTTCAGGCCGTTGGCGGCCTGTTTCATGTCGGTGACCACCGGGCACAGCAGGTGCGGAATGCCCTCGTAGACGCTCATTTCCAGCATCTTGGGGTCGATGAGCATGAGGCGCACGTCGTGGGCGTCGGCCTTGTACAGCAGGCTCAAGATCATGGCGTTGATGCCCACCGACTTGCCCGAGCCCGTGGTGCCGGCCACCAGGCAGTGCGGCATCTTGGCCAGGTCGGCCACCACCGGGTTGCCCACGATGTCCTTGCCCAGACCCATGGTGAGCAGGCTCTTGGCGTCGTTATAAACCTGCGAGCCCAGGATTTCGCTCAGGCGGATGGTCTGCCGCTTGGCGTTGGGCAGCTCCAGCGCCATGGTGTTCTTGCCCGGGATGGTCTCGATCACGCGGATGGACACCAGGCTCAAGGACCGCGCCAAGTCCTTGGCCAGGTTGACGACCTGCGCCCCCTTCACGCCCGTGGCGGGGTCGATTTCGTAGCGTGTGATGACCGGGCCGGGCGCCGCCGCCACCACCGTGACCTGCACACCAAAGTCAGAGAGCTTTTTCTCGATGAGGCGGCTGGTCATTTCCAGCGTTTCGGGCGACACCGTTTCCTGCCGTCCGGGCGGGCCATCCAGCAGGTCCACCTGGGGCAGGTGCGAATCGGGCATTTCGGAGAACAGCGGTTTTTGCCGTTCCTTCACCACCCGCTCGCTGACGGCAATGTCGGCGGCCACGGGCTCAATGTGAATCGCCCGCTCCACCCGGTGGGTGCTGGGTGTCGCTGCAACTGCCGCGGCATGGGCAGGGGCCTCGTCCCAGGGCGGGGTGAGCTCGTTGAGCAGGTCAGGTCCCGTGGGGGCCACGGGCAAGGGGCCGTCCAGGGTGGGTTCCTTGAACACCGCGGGTGATGGATGACCATGGGGCAAAGCCTCGGCCCAGTCGGCCACCGACTCTTCGCGCTGACGCACCGCCTGGCGCCCGATCTGGGCGTCTTCGTTCGCTTCCAGGCGGTCCTTGCGGGCCTGCCACCAACCGTCCAGGCGAGCACCGATGGATTCGGCCCAGTGCCCCCACGAGAACTGGAACACCCGGGCCGACGCCAGCACCATGACCACAATGGCCAGCAAGGCCGAACCGTTGAACCCCAGCCAGCGCACCGCCATGGGCCCCAACCAGTAGCCAAAGGCCCCGCCCGCATGCCCGGGCAGCCAGTCCTCCAGCCGGTACAGGCGGCTCCACTCCAGCACCATGCTGGCCACCAGCAGCGCCAGAAACAGCGCCCAATAACCCAGGCGGCGCAAGGGAGCCGCATGCACCCAGGCCCAGCGGCCTTCGGGTTCAGGCTCAGTCGGCGCACGCTCGGTGCGCAGCCAGTTGGCCAGCGTGCCCAGCCACACCCGCACCCCCACCAGCACCATCCACCAGGACGACAGGCCAAACAGGTACAGCGCCATGTCGGACACATAGGCCCCCGCCCGGCCCGCCCAGTTGGTGACAGCGCCGCCTTGCCCTGTGGTGGACCAAGCCGGGTCGGACGCATGGTGCGTCAGCAAGGCCAGCAAGGCAAACACCAGCAGCACCAGCCCCACGACCAGGCCCATCTCCTGGGTGAAACGGCGAATGCCCGACGGGGGGGCCGTGGCGCGATCGGTGTTGAGGGTGTTGAGTGAATAAGTCATGCAAAAGGGGAAAGACGCGGATGTGCGTCAGGGCTCAGGGGCGAAGCAGGCGGTCGTGAACCAAGGTGCGGCCATCGGCCTGCACCTCGATGAAGCCCCGGTCCTCCAGGTCCTTGAAGACCCGGCTCACCATCTCACGAGAGGCACCGATCATCTTGGCCAGCTCCTGGCGGGACACCTTGCCCGCAATGACCCATTGCCCCGGGGCCTGTTCCACCGCCAGATCAGTCAGCGCACGCGCCACCCGGCCATAGACATCCATCAGCGCCAAAGATTCAATCTTGCGGTCGGCCTGTCGCAAACGCTGCACCAAACCCTTCATGATGGCGTAGGCCATGGCGTTGTTCTCGGGCAGGCAGCGGGCAAACTCGGTGCGCCCCAGCAACAACACGTCGGTCTGGATGTCGGCCCGCACCGTGGCCGAATGGGGCTGGTTGTCGATCAGGCTCATCTCGCCCAGGTGGTCACCGGGGTGCAAGGTGGCCAGGAACACCTCGCGCCCACGCTCGTCCGAAGTCAACACACGGGCGCGTCCGGTGAGCAGGATGGCCAGGAATCCCGACTTTTTCCCCTGCTCCACGATCACGTCGCCCCGGCGGTATCGCTGCTTGGTCACGGCGTCGGCCACAAACTGTGCCTGCGTGGGCGTCAGGGACGAAAACAGGGGAACCCTGCGGATCAGGTCAAGATTGGACAGAATCGACATGGTTGCCTGGACAGTGAGGGTGGTTGCGGGACCGCAATGGTCGGAGCTTAAGGCCAGCCAAAGCTGTCTCCCTACAATGTTGAACCACCATGAAGCATTCTAAAGTTCTGATTCTGGGCTCCGGCCCTGCCGGTTACACCGCAGCCATTTACGCCGCCCGCGCCAACCTGTCGCCCACGCTGGTGACCGGCATCGCCCAAGGCGGACAACTCATGACCACCACCGAGGTGGACAACTGGCCCGCCGACGTCAATGGCGTGCAAGGCCCGGAACTGATGCAGCGCTTCCAGCAACATGCGGAACGCTTCAAGACCGACATGGTGTTCGACCACATCAACGCGGTGGACCTGTCCAAACGCCCGTTTGTGCTGACCGGCGCCAGCGGCCAGTACAGCTGTGACGCCCTGGTGATTGCCACCGGTGCCTCGGCCAAATACCTGGGCCTGCCCTCCGAAGAAGCCTTCATGGGCAAGGGCGTGAGCGGTTGCGCCACCTGCGATGGCTTCTTCTACCGCGGCCAGCCCGTGGCGGTGGTGGGCGGTGGCAACACCGCCGTGGAAGAGGCGCTGTACCTCTCCAACATCGCCAGCAAGGTCACCCTGATCCACCGCCGTGACAAGTTCAAGGCCGAGGCCATCATGATCGACCACCTGATGGAAAAGGTGGAAGCCGGCAAGATTGAACTCAAGGTGTTCAGCGTGCTCGACGAGGTGCTGGGCGACGACAAGGGCGTGAACGGCGTGCGCCTGAAAAACGTGCAAACCGGTGCCTCCGAAAACGTGGACGTGCAAGGCTGCTTCATCGCCATCGGCCACCAGCCCAACACCGACATCTTCAAAGGCCAGTTGGAGATGAAGGACGGCTACATCATCACCCGCGGCGGCCACACCGGTTTTGCCACCATGACCAGCGTGCCCGGCGTGTTTGCCGCCGGTGACGTGCAAGACCACGTGTACCGCCAGGCCATCACCAGCGCCGGCACGGGCTGCATGGCCGCGCTGGATGCCCAGCGCTTCCTGGAACAAGGCGGGGCCTGAGCCCCGTTGGTCGGTCGACCACCCCGCATTTGCCCGACTCTGCAAGGCCGGGCTATAATCGCAGGCTTTTCAGGGTTACCGCCACCCTTTTTTTGGCGAGGTGAAGCTGCCAAGCCCGGTGCAAACGGGCTTTCAGGCCGACAGGCCACGGCAGCTGTGTTTTTCGGAGTGTCCACACATGGCACGCGTCTGCGAAGTCACGGGCAAGAAGCCCATGGTGGGAAACAACGTTTCCCACGCCAACAACAAAACCAAGCGCCGTTTCCTGCCCAACCTGCAATACCGCCGGTTCTGGGTTGAGAGCGAAAACCGTTGGGTGCGCCTGCGCGTTTCCAGCGCTGCCCTGCGCCTGATCGACAAAAACGGCATTGAAGCCGTGCTCGCTGACATGCGTGCACGTGGTCAAGCCTGATCACTGAAAGGAACCGACCATGGCAACCAAAGGCGGACGCGAAAAGATCAAGCTGGAATCCACTGCGGGTACCGGCCACTTCTACACCACCAACAAGAACAAGAAGACCACGCCCGAAAAGCTGAGCTTCATGAAGTTCGACCCCAAGGCTCGCAAACACGTCGAGTACAAGGAAATCAAGCTGAAGTGATCCACTTCAACTGACCCACAAAAAAAGCCGCTGGATTCCAGCGGCTTTTTTGTTGCCTCCGGCAACCATCACACCCGCACGGCGCGCAGGGTGTACGAGAACTCTTTCAGCGCGGCCACGCCGCTGTCTTCCGCCCGGCGACACCAGGCTTGCAGTTCCTTGGCCAGTTGCTCGCGCGACAGCGTGGTGGACGACCAGAGCAGCCGCAACTCTTCACGCATGCTGTGCATCTTGTCCAGCACCGGGTGCTGGGCCCGCACCTGGGCCAGCTGCGGACGCAACGCGGCAGGCACCTTCTCGTCGTCACGCGGCAGCCAGCGGCGGGCCACCTTCAACACAGACACGTCGGCCAGATCGGCGCTGCGGGCTTTGGCGGCCTCCAGTTCGGCGGCACAGGCGCGGCGCATTTCCCGGGCGTACTGGGCCATGACCTCGTAGCGATGGGCGATGATGGCCTCCAGCGTTTTTTCGTCAGCCACCGGCTTCACGTCACCCAGCACCATGTGGGGCACGGTCTTGCGGGCCTTGGCCAGACCCAGCATTTCCA
>DASUON010000336.1:0-2252 GCA_036276615.1 Burkholderiaceae bacterium | reverse complement strand
CATCCTGCAGAACTTCGACGAGGTGTCAGCCAACACCTTCGGCCACCTGATCGAAGGCAGTGCCGCCATCCGCGCCCGTGTGCAGGCCAGTGGCGGCCAGGTGCGTTATTCGGCCTACGGCTACCACGGCACCGCCGTGCTGGTGAACGGCGAATACGTGTGGCAGACCTACACCAACTACTCCCAGGGCTACGCCAAGATGCGCCTGGAGCGCATTGCCCGCGAGGCGTGGGACCGCGGCATCCAGGCCACGGTGTTCAACTGCCCGGAAATCCGCACCAACTCGTCGGACGTGTTTGCCGGTGTGGAGCTGCCGCTGTTCGCCCTGCTCAACGCCCTGCAAAAGGAAAACGGCGGGGCCTGGGCGCAGGCCCAGTGGCAAGCGTGCCGCGACCTGCTGAACGACGGCGTGACGCTGGAAGGCGTGCTGCAAACGGTGGAGCACTTCCACCAGAGCGAGGTGATGAAGACCTTCCGCAACTTTGAGGCTTGGCCCATGGCCAACGCGCCCGAGCAGGCCGAACTGACCATTGGCACGTCTGACGACATCGTGCGCCAGCACAAGGACGGCAAGGCCCTCATCACCGACCTGCTGAGCGCCCTGGTGGTGGAATCCACCGGCAACCTGATGTTTGGCAGCATGGCCCAGCCCCAAGGCCCGGTGCTGTGGCTGCACCACGACATCATTGCCCGCCAGCTGAACCAGGCCCACGCCTGAGGTTCAGCCCGCCACCGCCCAGCCGCTGATCAACCGCCGATCAACCGCCCTTGCGGGTGCGCCGTACCGGGCGGCGGTCGGGCGGCGTTTGCTCCAGCCACAACAGCGTGTCCACCTGCGACAGGAAACGGCGCAGGTAGTCGGGCGACAGGTCACGCATCAGGCTGAGGGCGCGCAGCATCAGCCGGTGCGAGTTGAGCGGCCCGGCGTTTTCCGGGCCACGGTCCAGGGCGCGGTCCACCTGCTGCTGCGCCGACACCTTGGCCCACACCTCCCCAAAACGCCGCACGCTGCCCAGCTCGGACAGGCTGGCACCGTCGTCCTGCGCCAACAGCGGGGCTGGGGCCTGTGCCGCCTTGGTGAGCCCCTGAGCCGCGGTGGCAATGCCTGTGGACTGGCCGCTGGGTTGAAGCTCGCGCAGCAGTTGCGCCAACGGTCCCCCCTGGGCGGCGGGTGCCACCGAGGGTGAGGCTGCGGGCTTGCCCCGCACGCTGTGGGCGTGGCGCTCGCCGTCCGCTTGAACCTGCACCTCCACCGGAACCTGCGCCTCTGCCTGGCGCTGCAACTGCGCTTGAACCTGCGCCACCCGCTGGGCCAGGCGCTGGGCCAGCACCCGTTGCACCGCCGGGGTTTGCTCGGGCAGGCGGCGGGCCAGCACCTCCAGGTGGTGAAACCGCACGGGGTCCCACCGGTCTGCCCCCAGCGCCCGCAGGGCGTCCAGTTCCGACAACACGGACGCCACGGTTGTGGAAGGCGGCGCCAGCACGTCAGTCATGGCCAGGGGTGGCGGGCCGGGGCACGGGGGCCATTTCCACCCGGCGGTTCTGGGCGCGACCTTCTTCGCTGGTGTTGGAGGCCACAGGCTGCTCGGCCCCGAATGCGGCGGCAAACACCTGGGCCGAGGGCATGCCTTCGTCGATCAGGGCGCGGGTGACCGTCAGCGCCCGCTGGGCCGACAGTTCCAGGTTGTCGGCAAAGCGCGGGCTGAAACCCTGGCGCAGGGGTTTGTTGTCGGTGAAGCCGCTGACCATCAGCATTTCGTGGCGTTCGCCCAGGTACACCCGCAGCGGGGGCACCAGGCTTTGCAGCAGTTGGCGGCCTTCGGGGCGCAGTTCGTCCGAGCCGGGCGCAAACAACACGCTGCCGCTGATGCCGATGCGCCCGTTGATCACCGTCACCCGGCCACTGGCCAGCGGGATGGCCAGGGCTTTTTCCAGGGCCATGCGGCGCTGTTCTTCCTGCTGGCGCTTGGCCACCTCCTGCTTGAGGCTGGTGACCAGCTCCATCTGCACCACCAGCACGCCCACCAGCACCAGCACAAAGGCACCCAGCAGGCCGGCCATCAGGTCGCCGAACACGGCCCAAACGGTCGCGGTTTCGGGGGCGGTGTCGGTGGCCTCGGCCAGGTCGGCGGCCTCTTCCTCCAGCACCATCATGCGGCCACCCCTTGGGCGGCCTGGCTGTGCAGGCGGCGCAGGTCTTCCACAATGCCCTGCTGGGCGGTGATGCTGAGGTCGATGACCTCACGCGCCTG
>DASUON010000335.1:0-4139 GCA_036276615.1 Burkholderiaceae bacterium | reverse complement strand
ACGGCCGCGCGCCTGGGCGGGGACGAATTTGTGGTGCTGGTGGACTCTTGTGGTGAAAACCGCCAATTGGAAGCCCTGGCCGCCAAGCTCAAAGAGTCCATCCGTCAGCCCATCGAGCACCAAGGGTTGATCCTCCAGCTGGAGGCCAGCATTGGCATTGCCCGTACACCCCTTCACGGGGACACGCTCGACCAGCTCCTGGGCGCGGCTGACGACGCCATGTACCAGGCCAAAGCCATGGGCAGACACCGCTGACAGCCGGGGGACTGAGCCCCCGGCGGGCGTTCAGCTGGCCGAGCAGCTGAAGCTGCTGGCCTTGGCGGGATCGCCGCTGCCCTTGTACTTGGGGAAGCTGGGGTAGGGGCACAGCGGACGTTCGAACGTGGTGCCCGTGGCCGAGGTGCCGGTGGCCACCAACTGGTCGGGCTGCGCGCCTTTTTCGGTCCAGTTCACCAGGGCGGTGACCAGGTCGGCGTTGGCGGCACCGGGGCCGGTCAGGTCGTGGCCCACGCCGGGTGAGGTGACAAACCGGGCGTAGCCATCAAACGCGGCGCTGCCGCTGTCCTTGCGCACCTGGTCCAGGTAGGCCGCGGTGCGGTAGACCGACACGCAGGTGTCCGCCAGCCCGTACCACACCAGCAGCTTGCCGCGCTTGCCAAACTCCGACAGCGACGCCTTGGGCTCCATCACGCTGGACAGGGCCTGCCATTTGGACGCCAGGGTCAGCGGGTCGTGGCTGATGGAGTCGGCCTGCATGGAGCCCGTCAGCGTCTGGATGACCGAGGTGGGCGCGATGTAGCTGAAGCCCTTGCGCAAAAAGTCGCCGTTGAACTCAAACCCGAAGGCGTACACCTGCCAGTCGCCGGTGGCGGCACCGCCGCGCCCGTAGCGCTCGTAGCCGGTCATGCCATTGGCCAGGGTGAGGGGCACGGTTTTGTTGGCGTAGTTCAGGCGAATGGCTTCGACCTGGCCCGTGGTCAGGCAGGTGTCGTCCTTGGCACCGGCCACGTCGTCCTTGCACAGCAGGTCGGTGGGCACGTAGTTGCAGGCTTCCACGTTGCCGATGATGCCGTCCTCCAGCCCGTCCAGCTTGTCGCAGGCCTTGAGTTCGGCGGCGGCGTACAGGGCCGATTTGCCCGGGCTGATCCAGTTGGCCTGGTCGGGCAGGTTGGCCTTCTTGCTGCCGTCGGCGTTGTGGCCGTAGATCCAGCGGTTGAACTCGCCCATGTTCACCTGGTGGGCCTGCTGGCTGATGGCGGGGGACATGGCCAGCACGCCGTCGTAGTCGTTGGGGTAGGTGCTGGCGGCCATCAGGCCCGAGCGCCCGCCGTTGGAATGCCCCACCATGTAGCGCCGGGTGGGGGCCTTGCCGTAGAACTGGTTGGCAATGTGGGTGCCCACCTGCAGGGCCAGGTGGTTGGCTTCGGAGGCGTGGTTTTTCAGCGCCACCTCGTCCTTGCCCCAGGCAAAGTCTTCGGTCTGGTGGCCCGAGTCGGAGCTGATGCGCACAAAGGGCAGTGCCGAGTTGCCCGACACGTACTTCACGTGCCAGGGGTCGTCGGTGGGCATGAAGCCGTCAAAGCCGCCGCCGCCCAGCGTCAGGGCCTTGCCGTTCCAGTCGGTGCCTTCGGGCAGTTCCACCGCCCAGTGGATGGTGGAGCCGGGCCCAGAGGTGATGGTGCCGCGCACGATGCAGGCCCGCGGCATGGCAATGGGCTCGCCGGTGCCGTAGTGGGTTTCGGTCACGGTCTGGGCGGCGCGCAGCTCGGTCTTGACGAATTGGGCGTTCACCGGCAGGTTGCTGGGCACGTAGGTGGCGCACGACTGGGCCAGGGGCTGGGCCGCGGGAGGCGGGGTGTCGTTGCCTCCACAGGCCCCCAGGGTGAGGGTGCCGGCCAGGGCCCCCAGCAGGGCAACGGTCTGGCCTCGGGGCCGGGCGGTGGACAGCGGTTCGCAGGCCACCGTGGCCTGTGCCGCGGTGGGTGTTGTGCAGAATGGGTGCGTCATCAAAGTGCTTCCTTGGCTGGGTATGCCCGCTGGCGCACCGCTGGACTGCCCCATGCGTCCAGCCCCGTGCGATGGGCATGGTCCATGCTAGGAACGGGGGCGCACTGCGTCTTGTACGTCACGGGGAACCGAGGGAAATCACTGATGTCGGGTTTTCATGCCATTTCCGGGGTGGTCTATCTGGGCAGCGGCTGGCTGCTGTACGCCGACCCCAGCCTGTTGTTCCAATGGTCGGAAAACGTGGCCCCGGCCTTGGTGTTCGGGTCGGCGGCGCAGCCTGCCACCTTGGCGTTGCGCGAGGGCGGCGAGGTGTCGGCACCGGTGCTGCTGCACGCCAGCGGGGTGTGGAGCCAGCTGGCCCAGCGCAGTGCCATGGCGTTTTTGTATGTGGACCCGCTGTCCGACCGGGGCGTGTGCCTGCAACGCCGCGCCCTGGCCCATGTGGTGCCCTGGCCCGACGCCGACCTGATGCCGCGCCACGGCATGCAGCTGCAGGCCTTGTGCCAAGGTGAGCCCCAGCCCGACGAGGTGCGCCACTGGGTGTCGGCGGTGCTGGGCGAGGTGACGACCGGTGCCGCCGATTGCGTGCGCCTGGACCCCCGCCTGGTGCGCCTGCGCCACCGCTTGCACCAGCACAGCGAAGGGCGGGCCGATCCGGCGGCCATGGCTGCCGAACTGGGCCTGTCCGCCGAACACGTGCGCAAGCTGTTTCGCCAGCAGGTGGGCATGACCTTGTCCAGCTACCAGGCGTGGGTGCGGCTGTACCAGGTGGCGGTGAACGCCTGTGACGCCCAGCGGCGCGGCCTGCCGCAAAGCGCCTCCGAGCTGGTGAGCGCCGGGGGGTTTTACGACGCCTCCCACGCCACCCGCGCCATCCGGCGCTACTTCGACCTGCTGCCCACCGAGATGGTGGCCCCCCGGGCGTTTGTGGATTGCCGGGGAGAAGGTTAGTTCAAAAATGATAGCTGCTTGCGCTTTTATATAAAGCGCTAGAGGCCATTTTTCTGTAAATTCAATGGCCCCCAATCGCCTGGGTCAGCACGCGGGTGTTGTGCCGCATCATGTCCAGGTAGGTGCTGGCGGGGCCACCGGCGGGGCTGAGCGAGTCGGAGAACAGCTCGCCCGCGGGCTGGATGCCGGTTTCCCGCGCAATCTGCGCAATCAGCCGCGGGTCGGACACGTTCTCCACAAACAGCGCCCGCACCTTCTCCTGCTTGATCTGGCGGATCAGCTTGGCCACGGCCTTGGCCGAGGCTTCGCTTTCGGTGCTCACGCCCTGGGGCGAGAGGAACTGCACCCCATACGCCGTGGCGTAGTAGCCAAACGCATCGTGGTGGGTGATGACCTTGCGCTGGGCCTGGGGAATGGCCGCCCAGGCCGCCTGGTTGTCGGCGTGCAGCTTTTGCAGCTGGGCGCTGTAGTCGGCGGCGCGTTTCTGGTAGCCGTCGCACCCGGCGGCATCCACGCTGCACAAGCCCTTGGCGATGTTGCCCACGTAGACCACCGCATTGGGCACGCTCTGCCAGGCGTGGGGGTCGGTGGCTTCGTGGGCATGGCCGCCGCCATGCTTTTGGCCGTGGCCATGTTCGTCGTCTTCGCCCTTTTGGGGCTGGATGCCCTCGCTCACGATCACCGGGGCCTTTTTCTGGTTGGCGGACTTGAGCAGGCGGCCCATCCAGCCCTCAAAACCCAGGCCGTTGGCAAACACCACCTGGGCCGCGCCCACGGTCTTGGCATCGGTGGGTTTGGGCTGGAACACATGGGCGTCGCCGCCCGGGGCCACCAGCACGTCCACCTGCACCCGCTCGCCGCCCACCTGGCGCACCAGGTCACCCAGGATGCTGAAGGTGGCCACGGCCTTGACGGCGGGCACGTCAGCCGCATGAGCGGGCAGGGCGGTGAAGGTGGTCAAGGTGGACAGGGCGCAGCCCAGCACCGCCAAGGCCGGTGCGGACAGCCGTTTCAGGGACACAAACGCGGGTTGGCGCATGGAACGTTCCTCCAAGGGACAAAAAAAACCGGGGCGGGCCCGCACATCGGGCCCGTGAATCAGGCGCGCAACTCAGGCGCGAAGGTGCCGCGCGGGCTGGAGGCGGCTGCGCAGCACCCCAAACGGTCCGGTTACCAGCGAG
>DASUON010000334.1:0-3804 GCA_036276615.1 Burkholderiaceae bacterium | reverse complement strand
TGCAGCCTCAAAGGCGTCCCACACCAGCGCCAGCTGGGTGCGTGCGGCTTCCAGCATGGAGACAAACCGCTGCTCGATGCTGCCCCACTGGGTGTCCTGGGTCAGGGTTTCGGCCTGGGCTTGCCACTGCTGCACGTCCTGGCTCAGGCCGGTGTTGACCTGGCGGGCGTCGGCCAACGGTTTGGTGGACAGCACCTCGATGCGCTGGGCCAGCAGCACGGCGGCTTCGCGCGACACCTGGATGCGGTGCTGCAAATCGTCCACGGCCTTGATGCGCTCGGCCAATTGTTGTTTGAGCCCGGCCAAGGGCTCGCGCGACAGCGGTGCCCCGGCTTTGGCAGCATCCCGCTGCCAGGCCATGGCGTCGGCCACATTCAGGCGACTGAGGTCCAGCAGGGTTTGCGCCTTGGCCGCCCACTCGCTCACCAAGCCCTCTTGCAGGCGGGCGCGCTTGAGTTCGTCCAGCTTGTCTTTCAGGGCACGGGCCGCGCCTTTGTCGCGGTTGGACAGTTCGCGGTGCACCTCGTTCATCAGGTCCACAGACGGGTCCGTGGCCAACCAGTCACGCACGCGGGCGGCACGCTCGCTGGAGGTGGGGGCGGTGAAGGCGCCCCCGGTGACTTGGTCCAGGGAAGCGATGTCCATGGCGGGGCGGGCTTGGGAAGGGGAACGTTCGGATTTCACGTCAGGCACTCTCGGTCATCCATGCAGCGGGCCCTGTAGGCCAGCGCCGGGTTCAGGCACAACCCTCTATTGTCTCAGCAGGGAACCGGGGTGGGCTGCGTTGGCTCAAAACTGACCGCAAAATCAGCCAAACATCAGACTCGTTAGTTATAACAAAATCAATTTATATGATTGACCAGTCATTTAACGCCCCATAGAATCCGCCAAATTCCTGACCCGGGGGTTTACCCTCAATGCCGGGTCATCGTTCGCTCCACGCCTCTTCAGGCGTTTTCCGGTCCCTCAGGCACACCCACCGCCCTGAATCGGAGGTGCGCCTCAGCAGATAAGAAAGGACAACGAATGATTGCAAACGCAACCACTCCCCCTTTGCACGCCCGTTCCCTGGGCGCGCTCAAACGCAGCATCCAGTGGGCCGTTGGCCTGGTGATGGATGTCACCCACAGCGGCATTGCTTTTGTGGGCCTGACCATCGCCGGCTTGGCCTTGGCCCTGATGGTGCATGAACCCCTGCGCGACGCCGCCGAGCAAAAAGTGCTCACGTGGCTGCTGCAACGCCAGGAAGCCCGCAACGACGGCCTGCCCCTGATGCAAGAGCCCCAGGCCGCCGAGCGCGCCACGGCGGGGTCTCCCACAGCGCTGCCCAAGGCACAAGCCAACGTGACCTTCTGGCTGTCACGCAAATACAGCGTGGCCCCCGAGCCCTTGAGCGTGCTGGTGGCCGAAGCCTTCAGCCTGGGGCAGAAGATCAAGTTGGACCCCACCCTCATCCTGGCCGTGATGGCCATTGAGTCGCGATTCAACCCGTTTTCTCAGAGCACATACGGCGCCCAAGGCCTGATGCAAGTGCTGACGCGGGTTCACACCGACAAATATGAAGACTTCGGCGGCACGCTGGCCGCGTTCGACCCGGTCACCAACCTGCGCGTGGGTGTGCAGGTGCTGGTGGAGTGCATCCGCCGTGCGGGCAGCATCGAAGGAGGCTTGGGCCTGTACGTCGGTGCGGTGTCGGTGGACGCCACCGACTACATCACCAAAGTGATGGCCGAACATGTGCGCCTGAAAGACGTGGCCAATGGCAAGGCGGTGTCCGTGCTGGACAACCGGGCGCCCCCCCCCACGTCCGCCCTGGCCCCGGCCACGCCCACCAACCCTTCCGCGGACCTCACCCAGGCGTTGCCGCCCACGGCGGCCGGAACTGCTGCCGAGCCCGCAGCGTCCTGACCCTGCCCAACGGGCCTGCCCGGCTTGCCGAGCCTTGCCCAAGGCATCGCGTACACTCGCCGTCGCGCACGACTGGCGATACACCCTGTGGGCCCGATGTTCCGGCCCGCCGAGTGGACGTGGAACACCACTGGGAAGTGCGCCGCCTGCCACCGCTGAACCTCAGCGGACCAATTGGCAGCGCGATCGGCCGTTCGCCTGGGCAGTCCTTGTTCCCCCACCCAGCGGGGCAAGGTCCCTCGTCACTGAAAGACTGCCATGTACAACCGCAACATCCTGATTGAACAAACCGACCCCGAGCTGTTTGCCGCCATCCAGGCCGAAAACGCCCGCCAAGAGCACCACATCGAGCTGATCGCCAGCGAGAACTACGCCTCGCCCGCCGTCATGGCGGCCCAAGGCACGCAGCTCACCAACAAATACGCCGAAGGCTACCCCGGCAAGCGCTATTACGGCGGTTGCGAACACGTGGACGTGGCCGAGCAACTGGCCATCAACCGCGTGAAGGAGCTGTTCGGTGCCGACGCGGCCAACGTGCAGCCCCACTGCGGAGCCTCCGCCAACGAAGCCATCTTCCTGGCCTTCCTCAAACCCGGCGACACCATCATGGGCATGAGCCTGGCCGAAGGTGGCCACCTGACCCACGGCATGCCGCTGAACATGAGCGGCAAGTGGTTCAACGTCGTGTCCTACGGCCTGAACGACAAGGAAGAAATCGACTACGACGCCATGGAGCGCAAAGCCCATGAGTCCAAGCCCAAACTGATCGTGGCCGGCGCTTCGGCCTACAGCCTGCGCATCGACTTCGAGCGCTTTGCCAAAGTGGCCAAAGACGTCGGCGCCATCTTCATGGTGGACATGGCCCACTACGCCGGCCTGATCGCCGCCGGTGTGTACCCCAACCCCGTGCCCTTTGCTGACGTGGTCACCAGCACCACCCACAAGAGCCTGCGCGGCCCGCGCGGCGGCATCATCCTGATGAAGGCCGAGCACGAAAAGGCCATCAACAGCGCCATCTTCCCCGGCCTGCAAGGCGGCCCGCTGATGCACGTGATCGCAGCCAAGGCCGTGGCCTTCAAGGAAGCACTGACACCCGAATTCAAGGCCTACCAACAGCAAGTGGTGAAGAACGCCCAGATCGTGGCCGAAACCCTCACCCAACGCGGCCTGCGCATCGTGTCGGGTCGCACCGAAAGCCATGTGATGCTGGTGGACCTGCGCGCCAAGGGCATCACCGGCAAGGAAGCCGAGGCCGTGCTGGGCAGCGCCCACATGACCATCAACAAAAACGCCATCCCCAACGACCCGGAAAAGCCCATGGTGACCAGCGGCATCCGCGTGGGCACCCCGGCCATGACCACCCGTGGTTTCAAGGACGAGGAAGCGCGCTTGACGGCCAACTTGGTTGCCGACGTGCTGGACAACCCGCGCGACCCCGCCAACATCGAAGCGGTCCGCGCCAAGGTTCACGCCCTGACCAGTCGCTTCCCTGTTTATAGCAACTGATTCAGGCAGAACAAGCGGAGAGGCCACTTTTGATGCTCAATTTTGACCTCTCCCCCTGCCGCGGCCCGCGGACGGCACAACCATGAAGTGCCCGTTCTGTGGCCACAGCGACAGCCAGGTGATGGAAACACGCCTGGCCGAAGACGCCAGCTTCATCCGGCGCAGGCGGCAGTGCCAGAAGTGCGACAAGCGCTTCACCACCTACGAACGCCCGGAAGTCAGCTTCCCCGCCGTCGTCAAAAAAGACGGGCGGCGCATCGACTACGACGCCGACAAGCTGCGCGCCTCGTTTTCGCTCGCACTGCGCAAACGCCCGGTCAGCACCGAGCAGGTGGTGAGCGCCATTGAGCGCATCGAGGAAAAGCTGCTCAACCTGGGGGCCCGGGAAGT
>DASUON010000333.1:0-12457 GCA_036276615.1 Burkholderiaceae bacterium | reverse complement strand
CTGGCCGTTGAAGCGCAGGTTGGCTTCCATGCCGGTCAGGGCGTCGGGGCTCATGGCCACACGTTCTTCGATGGCGATGCGCACTTCGTCGTCCCAGTCGATGTCGTCGGGGTTGCTGGTGACCAGGCCCAGTTCAAAGGCCGCATCGGCGTCCAGCGGCTGGCCCACCTTGGCGCGCACGGCGTCCATGGCCGGGGCTTCGTTGTAGAAGCGGCGCTGCAGGCGGCTTTCGTCGGTGGCCATGGGGAAGGTGCCGAAGTTCAACTCACCCACGGTGATCTTGGGGGCGTTGGCTTCGTCGTCGGGCAGGGCCAGGTGGTAGATGCGGTCGCAGGCCAGGGCCAGCTCCAGGAAGCTGCCGGCAAAGCAGGAACCTGCCTCCACCAGTGCGAACAGGCTGCGGCTGCTCACGTCCAGGCGGCTGAAGGTGCGGCGCAGCAGGCCGATGGTTTCGCGCACAAACCAATGGTTCTGGTGGGCAGCCAGCACGGCATCCATGGCCAACACGGCGGCGCTGTCCCCCTGGGTCTTGATCAGCCACATGCCAATGTCCAGCTCGTTGGTGCGCATGTGCAGGATGGCGTCTTCCAGCTCGCGGGCCAGCACCAGGGGGTACCAGTCGGCCCCCGCAGCCTCGATGCCCGCCACGTCGGTGGGCTGCGCCCCGGTGGGCGCTTTCACCGTGAAGGTGGCGGTGCGCTTGGCGCGGTCGATCTCCACCGTCACGTTGCCGTAACGCACAGCGTCGGCCTCAATGCTGCGATTCAGGGGCTTGAGCTCCACACCCTTGGCGTTGGCCGGACGGTCGCTCTGCGCGGCCAGTTCCAGCGCACGCTGCTGCACCTTGGCGGCAAATTCGGCGGGCTTGGCGATGTCGTCCACCAGGCGCCATTCCTTGGCCTTCTTGCCGCGCACGCCTTCGTTGGTGGTGCAGAAGATGTCAGCCAGGTCGTGGCGCACCTTGCGCTTGTCGGTCACGCGGGTCAAGCCGCCGGTGCCGGGCAGCACGCCCAGCAGTGGCACCTCGGGCAGGCTGACGGCGCTGGAGCGGTCGTCCACCAAAATGATTTCGTCACAGGCCAGGGCCAGCTCGTAACCGCCGCCAGCGCAAGCGCCGTTGACGGCGGCCAAAAACTTCAGGCCGCTGTGTTTGGAGCTGTCTTCCAGGCCGTTGCGGGTTTCGTTGGTGAACTTGCAGAAGTTCACCTTCCAGGCGTGGCTGGACACGCCCAGCATGAAGATGTTGGCCCCCGAGCAGAACACGCGGTCCTTCAGGCTGGTGACCACCACGGTGCGCACCTCGGGGTGCTCGAAGCGGATGCGGTTGATGGCGTCGTTCAGCTCCACGTCCACGCCCAGGTCGTAGCTGTTGAGCTTGAGCTTGTAGCCGGGGCGCAGGCCGGCGTTTTCGTCAAAGTCGGCCCCCAGGGTGGCCACGGGGCCGTTGAAACTCAGCTTCCAGTGGCGGTATTGCGACGGATGGGTCTGGTAGTTGACGGGGGCAGGGGTGTTGGCGGCGGGGGTCATGGGGTCTCCTGAAAGAAAGTGCAGGATGCTGCGTCCTGTTGAAATGCATCATATTGCATGCATTCCAATGCAGTCAAGCAATTTTCTGCATCTTTCAAAGCCCCCTGCCCTCACACGGACAAACCCAGGGCCTGACGCACCACCCCCCGCAGCTTCACAAAGGTGTCGGCCAGCGCCTGGTCGCTGGTGTTGATGCGGAACTGCGCCTTGGAATAGAAGGCCGAGCGCCCGGCCAGGATGGTCTTGAGGTCTTCCATGGCCTCGGCGCTGGCGGCCATGGGGCGCAAATCGCCCTGGGCGCGCACGCGGTTCATGTGGTCTTCGGGGTCGGCCTGCAGCCACACCGTGGTGCAATGCGCCAGCAGCAAATTGAAGGTGGCCGCGTCCGACACCAGCCCGCCCGGGGTGGCCAGCACCGCCTCGGGGTAGATCTGGATGGCCTCTTCCACCGCCCGGCGCTCGTAGCGGCGGTAGGCGTTTTGCCCATACAGGGCCTGGATTTCCGACACGCTGCACCCGGCAAATTTTTCGATCTCGCGGCTCAGCTCCACAAAGGGGTAACCCAGGTCATCGGCCAGCATTTGCCCCAGGGTGGACTTGCCCGCCCCCCGCAAGCCAATGAGGGCGATGCAGTTGCTTTTGCCCGGCTGCGGCCCACCCGACGCCCCCAGCAACTCCGACACCGCCACCCGCACGCGGCGCAGCGTGGCCTCGTCGCGGTGCTCCAGCAGTTCGCGCAGCAGCAGCCACTCGGGCGAGCGCGTGGTGACGTCGCCCAGCAGCTCGGCCAGCGAACTTTGCAGGGCCTGCGCCACCTGCAACAACAGCAGGATGGACACGTTGCCCTCGCCATATTCCAGGTTGGCCAGGTGCCGCTCGGACACCTCGGCCGCCTGGGCCACGGCCTTGCGGGTCATGCCCCGGCGCGCCCGCAAGGCACGCACCCGCTCTCCCAACGCCGACAGGAAGGGGTTCTTCCCTTCCTCCAGACCGCTCCCAGCGGCCAATGTTGACTCATGCAATATATTGCTTGACATAGATCTATTTTTCGTTACGCTTGCGTCCATGCACGATATTTCATATCGCATCCAAAATCAAGGGTGCTGAGGAGACCGCATGACCCCATCCATCACCCCCGACGTGTTCAAGGCCCACCTCAAGGCCGTCACCACCCAGCTGGCCGGACGCCCCGTGGACACCCTGCTGGGCCATTGGCTCAACACCCACCTGGGCCCCGACAGCGCCACCTACCGCGACCTGATGGCCTGTTGCCAGGCGGGCGTCGAACAGGGCTGGCTGTGTCAACGGGAGGGAGGCGGCATCCGCTATGGCCGCATTTTCAAGCCCGACGACGGGCTGGACGGTTTTTCGGTGGACGTGGTGGACATGTGCAACATCGCCGGCCCGCACCACGTGCACCCCACGGGCGAGATCGACCTGATCATGCCGCTGGACCCCACCGCCCAGTTCGACGGCCATGGCGCAGGCTGGTGGGTGTACCCGCCCGGCAGCGCCCACCCGCCCACCGTGAGCCAGGGCCGCGCCCTGGTGCTGTACCTGCTGCCGCAAGGGCGCATTGAGTTCACCAAGAATTGATCAAGAAATTGGCATCCAGCGCTTGATTCACAAGCGCAGGCAGCTACACCTTTTGAAAGAAACACCATGAGCACTCCCCTGTTGGAAAACTTTGTCGCCGGTCGCTGGCAAGCGGGCACGGGCGCGGGCACCCCGTTGTTCGACCCCGTGCTGGGCAACGAACTGGTGCGCGTGGACGCCACCGGGCTGGACCTGCCCGAGGCCTTCCGCTTTGCCCGCGAAGAAGGGGGCCGCGCCCTGCGCGCCCTCACCTACGCCCAGCGCGGGGCGCTGCTGTCGCAAATGGTCAAGGTGCTGCAATCCCACCGCGAGGCGTATGAGGCCATTTCCGTGGCCAACAGCGGCACGGTGAAGGCCGACACCGCGGTGGACGTGGACGGCGGCATCTACACCCTGGGGGTGTACGCCAAGCTGGGCAGCGAGCTGGGCGAGCGCAAGTTTTTGACCGACGGCGACCTGGCCCGCCTGGGCAAGGACCCGCTGTTCCAAAGCCGCCATGTGCTCACCCCCACCCGGGGCGTGGCGCTGTTCATCAACGCCTTCAACTTCCCGTCGTGGGGCTTGTGGGAAAAGGCGGCGCCTGCGCTGCTGTCGGGCGTGCCCGTCATCGTCAAACCCGCCACCGCCACGGCCTGGCTCACCCAGCGCATGGTGCAGGACGTGGTGAACGCCAACATCCTGCCCGCGGGGGCCTTGTCGGTCATCTGCGGCAGCTCGGCGGGTTTGATGGACCAGTTGCAGCCGTTTGACGTGGTGTCCTTCACCGGCTCGGCCGACACCGCCGCCGTCATCCGCAGCCACCCTGCCGTGGCCCAGCGTTCGGTGCGCGTCAACATCGAGGCCGACAGCGTCAACTCAGCCCTGCTGCTGCCCGATTCATCGCCCGAAGCCGTGGACCTGCTGGTGAAGGAGGTGGCGCGGGAGATGACCGTCAAGTCCGGCCAGAAGTGCACCGCCATTCGCCGCGTGCTCGTTCCCCAGGCGCAGTACGAGGCCGTGGCCCAGGCCCTCAGCGCCCGCCTGGCCAAAACCACCGTGGGCAACCCACGCACGGAAGGCGTGCGCATGGGCTCGCTGGTGAGCCGTGCGCAGTTCAACGCCATCCAGGCCGGGCTGGAACAACTCAAACGCCACACCACGGTGCTGCACGAAGGGTCCAAAGCCACCCTGGTGGACGTGGACCCCGCCGTGGCCTGCGTCATCGCGCCCACGCTGCTGGGCACCACCGACCCCGATGGCTGCGCCATCGTTCACGACATGGAGGTGTTCGGCCCCGTGGCCACGCTCATGCCGTACCGCGACATCGAGCACGCCTACGCCCTCATCCGCCGCGGCCAGGGCTCGCTGGTGGCGTCCCTGTATGGGCACGACGCCGCCGCCCTGTCTGCCGCTGCGTTGCAACTGGCCGACAGCCATGGCCGCGTGCACGTCATCAGCCCCGACGTGGCCGCGCTGCACACCGGCCACGGCAACGTCATGCCGCAGTCGCTGCACGGCGGGCCGGGCCGCGCCGGGGGCGGGGAAGAGCTGGGCGGCGCACGCGCCCTCAACTTCTACCACCGCCGCAGCGCCATCCAGGCCAGCACCGCGGTGCTGGACCACCTGGCCTGAAACTCACAACAAAAATGTGCTCTTGCGCTTTATGAATAAGCGCAACATGCACCCAAAACAATAGCAAACGGAGACAACCATGACCCTGCCTGACGACATCCTGCCCCCCGGCGACCACTTCAACTTCGCCGCCCACCTGCTGGACCTGAACGCCACCCGGGCGGACAAGGCCGCCTTCATCGACGACCACGGCACCCTGAGCTACGGCGGCCTGTCGCAACGGGTGCGCCAGCTGGCCACCGGCCTGCAAAGCCTGGGCCTGCGGCGCGAGGAACGGGTGCTGCTGCTCATGCTGGACGGCAACGACTGGCCGGTGAGCTTTTTGGGGGCGATGTACGCGGGCCTGGTGCCGGTGGCCGTCAACACCCTGCTGACCGCCGACGACTACGCCTACATGCTGGAACACTCGCGGGCGCAGGCCGTGCTGGTGTCGGGCGCGTTGCTGCCCACCCTCACCGCCGCGCTGGTGAAAAGCGACCACGAGGTGAAAAAGGTCATCGTCTCCCACCCCGTGGCCCCGCTGCACCCCTCTGAGGTGGATTTCGAGGCCTTCCTGGCCGCCCACCCCGCAGCCGCCAAACCGGCCCCCACCAGCGCGGACGAACCCGGTTTCTGGCTGTACTCGTCCGGCTCCACCGGGCGGCCCAAGGGCACGGTGCATTCGCACGGCAACCCCTACTGGACGGCGGAGCTGTACGGCAAGCGCGTGCTCAAGCTGAGCGAAGACGACGTGTGTTTTTCCGCCGCCAAGCTGTTCTTCGCCTACGGCCTGGGCAATGCGCTCAGCTTCCCCCTGAGCGTGGGGGCCACCACCCTGCTGATGGGCGAGCGCCCCACGCCCGAGGCCACCTTCAAGCGTTGGACCGGTGGCGTGGGCGGTCTCAAACCCACGGTGTTCTACGGCGCGCCCACCGGCTTTGCCGGCATGCTGGCCCACCCCGCCCTGCCCGCCCGCACCGACGTGGCGCTGCGCCTGGTGTCGTCCGCGGGCGAGGCGCTGCCCGCCGAGCTGGGCGAGCGCTTCCAGCGCCACTTTGGCGTGGACATCGTGGACGGCATCGGCTCCACCGAAATGCTGCACATCTTCCTGTCCAACCGCCCCGGCCATGTGCGCTACGGCACCACCGGCTGGCCGGTGCCGGGCTACACCATCCAGCTGCGCGGCGACGATGGCGAGCCCGTGCCCGACGGCGAGCCGGGCGACCTGTACATCCAAGGCCCCACGGCGGCCATGATGTACTGGGGCAACCGCGAAAAAACCCGCGACACCTTCCAGGGCGGCTGGACCAAGAGCGGCGACAAGTACATCCGCAACATCGACGGCACCTACACCTACGGCGGGCGCAGCGACGACATGCTGAAGGTCAGCGGCATCTACGTCAGCCCCTTCGAGGTGGAGGCCACGCTGGTGCAGCACCCGGCGGTGCTGGAAGCGGCGGTGATCGGCGTGACCGACGCCGACGGCCTCACCAAGACCAAGGCGTTTGTGGTGCTGAAAAACGGCGACACCGCCACCGAGGCCGAGCTGAAAGCCTTCGTGAAAGACAAGCTGGCCCCCTACAAGTACCCGCGCCAGATCGAGTTTGTGCCAGACCTGCCCAAGACCGCCACCGGCAAGATCCAGCGCTTCAAGCTGCGCGAGCGCGAAAGCACCGGCGGCTAACCCCGCGCCTGGCCCATGCACACCACTGCCTCCGCCACATCCGCCCACGCTGCTCCCGCGCCCCACCCCGGCGAGCCCACGCGCTGCCCCCTCACGTGGCGGGGCCGCGCCATCGAGGTGGAGTTCGCCTGGGTGGGCCGCCCCGACGCGGCGGCCCCGTGCCTGGTGTTCCTGCACGAAGGGTTGGGCTCGGTGAGCATGTGGCGCGACTTTCCGCACCAGCTGTGCACCACGCTGGGCTGGCGCGGGCTGGTGTATTCACGCCCGGGCTACGGCCAGTCCACCCCGCGCCCGGCGCACGAGCATTGGCAGCCCGACTTCATGCACCAGCAGGCGCTGGAGGTGCTGCCCGCGCTGCTGAAGGCGCTGGGGTTGGACGACCCGGCCACACCGCCCTGGCTGTTCGGCCACAGCGACGGTGGCAGCATTGCCCTGCTGCACGCCGCGCTGGCCCCCACCGTGGGGGCCACGCCCCCAGCGGGCATCGTGGTGCTGGCCCCACACGTCATGGTGGAAGACGTGTCCGTCACCAGCATCCAGGCCGCCCGGCAGGCTTACCTGCAAACCCACCCGCAACCCACGCTCAAACAACGCCTGGCCCGCCACCACGCCGACCCGGATTCGGCCTTCTGGGGCTGGAACGACGTGTGGCTGTCGCCCGCCTTCCGAAGCTGGGACATCCGCCCCGTGCTGAGCCGCATCACCTGCCCGGTGCTGGCCATCCAGGGGCTGGACGACGAATACGGCACCCAGGCCCAGATCCGCGACATCCAGCAACACGCCCCGCAAACCCGCCTGCGCGAACTGCCCGACTGCGGCCATTCCCCGCACAAGGACCAGGCCGAGGCGGTGGTGCGGGCGGTGCGGGTGTGGGTGGGGGAGGTGCGGTGAGGATTTGATGGCAAGGCTTCGTGCATGATGTCTGGGTTTGGCCACTCCGACGAAGCACGGGGGACGTTGTGCCACATGGCACGACTGAGGCCGTTTGGCTTGGGCCAACGATGGAGATTTGCACAGATGCTCACGCACCTTCACATCAAGAACTTCAAAGCATGGAAGGACACAGGCGCCATTCGGTTAGCACCGCTCACCGTGATCTTCGGTGCCAACAGTGCAGGAAAGAGCAGCCTGGGACATTTGTTGCTGGCACTGCAACAAACCGCCCGCTCGACCGACCGCAAGCGAGCCCTGCATTTGGGGGATGCATCGTCTCTGATTGACCTGGGGACATTCACCGACTGCCTGCATGGGCACGACCTGCAACAGTCGCTGGCCTTTGAACTGGGTTGGACGATGCCCAAACCCATGGACATCCGCGATCCACTGCAAGCGTCGTGCCGCTACCAAGGTGATCGCATGCAATTGAACGTGGCGCTCGCGGCGAACAAAGCTCATCAGCCTGAAGTTAAGGCATTGCATTACGCACTCTCTTCAGCCGACACCGAGGTGTTGGATGTTTCGCTGGAACGGGATGAAAAACGAAAGCTCAACCTGAGCTCTAACCTCTACAGCTTCAAGATGGCCGATGGCCGAAAGTGGCCCCTGGAAGAGCCTGAGAAGTTTTACCGGCTGTCAGACACCAGCATGGCCCGGTACAAGAACGCCGGTTTTCTGGCTGACTTTGCCTTGGCCACAGAAACCATGTTGGAACGGATCTCCTACCTTGGTCCGTTGCGCAGCCACCCACAGCGGATCTACCAATGGTCGGGCGATACGCCCGCCAGCGTTGGGCAACTGGGCGAGTACGCCGTCGCGGCCATTTTGGCGGCAGAGGGGGAAGGCCGAAGGCTGAACAGACAGGTGGGGCATCACACCAAAGGGTTTGCCGAATTCATTGCAGCCTGGCTGAAAGACCTGGGTGTCATCCACGACTTCTCTGTCCGACCCGTTGCTGCGGGACGAAAGGAATACGAGGTTCTGGTGAAGACCCATGCAAAAGCGCCAGAAGTGAAAATCACCGATGTGGGCTTTGGCATTTCCCAAGTACTGCCTGCACTGGTGCAAGCTTTTTACTGCCCGCCCCATTCCACCGTTTGGATGGAACAACCGGAAATTCACCTGCATCCGCAGGTTCAGGCCGAGTTGGCTGATGTGTTTATTTCCGCCACACAGGCACGCGAGAACGGCAAGGCACGCAATGTTCAATTGATTGTGGAAAGCCACTCGGAGCATCTGCTGAATCGATTGCAGCGGCGTGTGGCCGAGGGGGCTGTCAACGCCACTGACGTGGCCGTGTATTTTTGCCGTCGGGCCGGATCAACCACTGAACTCGAACCGTTGCGACTCAACATGTTCGGCGAAATCGAAAACTGGCCCGAGCACTTTTTTGGCGACGAAATGGCAGACATCGCAGGCCGAACCCTGGCCGCCATACAACGCAGGAAATCCATCAACACGTCCCGCAGCACCTCATGAAAGCAGTGATCGACACCAATGTGCTGCTGGTGGCCAACGAACAGGCTGACGTGTCGCCAGACTGTGTGGCCGAATGCGTTCGGCGGTTGCAAGCGATGCAAAAAGCAGGCGTCACAGTGATTGACGATGATTTCCGCATCTTGGGAGAGTATTTGCACAAGACCAGCCTCCATCCCCCCAAGGGGGTTGGAGACAAGTTCCTGAAGTGGCTGCTTCGTCAGACAAGCACCGGACGGGTTGAGCATGTCGCATTGACTGAGCTCGCCGAACACTGTTTCGCCGAATTCCCCGATCCCACACTTGAGCCACGGTTTGATGCGCCAGACCGAAAGTTCGTCGCTGTTGCTCACGCACATCCCGATAAGCCAGCCATTTGGCAAGCCGCTGACTGCAAGTGGCTTGATTGGTGGCCTGCCTTGGGAAAAAAGGGCATCACCGTTGACTTCCTTTGTCCCGATGACGCTTGCATGGTGTACCGGAAAAAATTCCCGAAGCGGCCTGCTCCAGCTCTGCCCAACCATCCCGCATGAGCCCCCGTTTCTTCCGCTTCCCCCACACCCCACACCTCACGTGGCTGGGGTCTGGCGAGCCTCGTGACGACAAGGTGCTGCGCCCGGACGAAGTGCAAGCCCTGCTGGCGCATGCCGTGGTGGTGGAAGAAAAACTGGATGGAGCCAACCTGGGCTTTTCGCTGGCACCGGATGGTCATGTGAGGGCGCAAAACCGCGGGCAGTATCTGGCGTCACCCCACACGGGCCAATTTGCCCGACTCCCCGCATGGCTGGCCATGCACGGCGACGCGCTGCGCCAGGCGTTGACGCCCGACACCATCTTGTTTGGTGAATGGTGCGCAGCCCGCCACTCGCTTGACTACGGCGCCCTGCCTGACTGGTGGATGTTGTTTGACGTGTACGACTGCATGCAGGGGCGGTTCTGGAGCACCGCCCGGCGCAACGCTTTGGCACACGATGCAGGGCTGATGACCGTCCCTCAAGTCACCTGCGGCACTTTCACCCTGAGGGACTTGAAGCATCTGGTGGCCACGACCCCCAGCCGCTACCGACAAGGCCCACTGGAAGGCGTGGTGGTCCGCCGTGAGTCGGCGCAGTGGTGCGAAGCGCGTGCCAAGCTGGTCCGCGGGGATTTCACCCAAGCCATCGACACCCACTGGCGCAACCGCGCCATACAGTGGAACCGGGTGCAATGGCCCGAATTGGCCCCCTGACCGTTCCAGCCGCCCCCTCACCCCCGGCGTGAAGGCTGATACACCTTGCGCAGCAGCTGCATCAGCGTTTCGCGCTGCTTGTCGGTGAGGTTGGCGGTCACGTCGCGCTCCAGGGCGTGGGCTTCCTGCTCGGCCTCGGCCATCATGGCTTCGCCCTGGGCGCTGAGGTAGAGGGCCACGGCCCGGCCATCGTGGGGGTGGGGGCGGCGCACGATGAGGGCGCGTTTTTCAAACTGGTTGAGCAGCGTGACCAGGTTGGGCGGCAGCAGGCCCAGGCTGGCGCACAGCTGGCGCGAGGTCACGCCCGGGTTGTGGCGGATGACCGACAGCACCGAAAAGTCCACCGGCCTCACGCCGTAGGGGGCCATGCGCTCCAGGAAGGTGCTGATGACCGCCAACGCCGCCCGCCGGGCGTTGTAGCCCACCAGGGATTGCAGGTAATCGGTGTTGATCGCGGTGGGCGGCCCGCAGGGGGCACAGGTGTCGGGCGTGAGGCCCTCGCCCAGGTCGGCGGCCAGGGCGTCGTCGGTCGGTGGAAGGGGATGAGATGCGGTTTTGCGGGGGCGGGCCATGGGTGCTGCAACAAAAAGCGCGTGTGACGCGGTTTTGCCAGACCGACCCCGCCCCGTCGCAAAGCGCCGGGAACGTCAGTCGATCTTGACGTATTCGTAGTCGATGGGTTGCTGGTTGATGCCCATGCGGGGCGGGGCAATCCAGGAAGCGTACTCTCCGGGTTGATGGCTGGGTTTCATCAGCGAGTGGATGAAGCGGTTGTCGTCGTCGTTGGGCAGCCAGTCTTTCACACCGGCTTGCCATTGGGCGTCGGTGAGCAACTGACCGTCGGGGTTGATGCGGTGGCCGCCAAACTCGCCGATTCTGCGGTTGAAGCCCTTGTGGGGCTGCTTCATGCGGAACTGAATGCCCGCCTTTTCGATGATTTTGTTCCAACGGTCGATGCCCCCCTGGCAATCGGCGATGTAGTCGTCCAGCAGGCGGCAATTGATGGCGCGCAGCGCGGGCACGTCTTCGTCCACCAGTTGGCCGTCCACCACGCGGGTGACCTTGTAGGTGGCATCGGCCAGCACATGGTCGTCGCCCTTGAGGTTGGCTTCGTTGAAGCGGCCTTTCAGACCGGCGCTGAACGCCTCGGCCCCGTTGGAAGAGATTTCCGAGCCGAACAGGTCGCGGGTGACGGACATGTGGAAGTTGGCCTTGCGTTGCAGCAGCGGCAGGTCCACCACGCCCAGTTGGCGGATGGCTTCGGTGTCGTACGGGTCGGTGATGCCGGCCTTGACCATGGCGGCGCAGGTGGCCTCGATGGTGCGGCCCACGCCGGTTTCGCCCACGAACAGGTGGTGGGCTTCCTCGGTCAGCATGAAGCGGCAGCTGCGGCTCAAGGGGTCAAAGCCGCTCTCGGCCAGCGCGGCCAGCTGCATCTTGCCGTCGCGGTCGGTGAAGTAGGTGAACATGAAGAAGCTCAGCCAGTCGGGCGTCTTCTCGTTGAAGGCCCCCAGGATGCGGGGGTTGTCCTGCTGGCCGCTGCGGCGCTCCAGCAGGGCCTGGGCTTCCTCGCGGCCATCCTTGCCAAAGTACTTGACCAGCAGGTAGACCATGGCCCACAGGTGGCGGCCTTCTTCCACGTTCACCTGGAACAGGTTGCGCATGTCGTACAGGCTGGGGGCGGTGGCACCCAGCTGGCGTTGTTGCTCCACGCTGGCGGGCTCGGTGTCGCCCTGCACCACGATCAGGCGCTTGAGCAGGGCGCGGTACTCACCGGGCACCTCCTGCCAGGCAGGTTCGCCCTTGTGTTTGCCATGGGGAATGGTGCGGCCCTCCACCTTGGGCGCCAGCAGGATGCCCCAGCGGTACTCGGGCATCTTCACGTAGCCGAACTTGGCCCACCCGGCGGGGTCCACGCCCACCGCGGTGCGCAGGTACACGTCGGACTCCTGGAAGCCCTCGGGGCCCATGTCCTTCCACCAGTCGATGTAGTTGGGGTGCCAGCTCTCCAGGGCCTTGAGCAGCTGGCGGTCGGACGACAGGTCCACGTTGTTGGGAATGGCGTCGTCGTAGCTGACCTCGACAAAGCGGTCGCTGTCGATGGATTCTTTGGCTTCAACCAGGGTGTCGTCCAGGCTCATGGTGTCTCCAGTGCAAGGGGTGTGGTGCGAATGCCGGAATTGATGAACTATTGTTCTATAAACCCATCAATCAAACGCATTATGTTGCTCCGATTTGCCGATGAATTTGATCTTAATCAAGTCAAAACCGGAAACACTTCACACAGCCCCTTCCAAACAATGCACTTTAATGCCTGCTGCTGGTTGTCACGGCTCAGGCAAGCACGCGGCCCAGGTGCAGGTCGAATTCGTCCAGCACCCAGCGCGACAGCGCTGCCCGGGGGGCCTGCCAGCGGGCCG
>DASUON010000332.1:0-2024 GCA_036276615.1 Burkholderiaceae bacterium | reverse complement strand
GTGCCAGTGGTCTCTTCCACCTCGACATGGTTGGCACCGACAAAGGCACCGTAGCCCCGCACCGTGGTGACCTTGCGCATCTTGGCCATGGCCGCAAGCCCCCCGGTCAGCTTGCCAATGACCTTTTCCTTGTGGCCGCGCAGTTTGTCGATGTTGACACTGGGTTGGCCGAAGTCCACGCCCAGGTCGCCCAGGTGGGCCACTTCGTCCATGACAGCGGCCACGTGCAGCAGCGCCTTGCTGGGGATGCAGCCCACGTTGAGGCACACGCCACCCAGGGTGGCGTAACGCTCCACGATGACGACCTTCAGCCCCAGGTCGGCGGCACGGAAGGCGGCGCTGTAGCCGCCAGGGCCACCGCCCAGCACCAGCACGTCGCACTCCACATCGGCGCTGCCGCTGTAGCTGGCGGCGCTGGGGGCTGCGGCCACGGGGGCCGGGGTGGGGGCTGGTGCGGGGCTTGCTACCACAGCTGTAGCTGCTTGCGCTTGATTTGAAAGCGCTGGAGCCGAATTTGATGCTGAAGTTTCAGCGCCCTGCACGTCCAGCACGGCCAGCAGCGAGCCTTCGCTGACCTTGTCCCCCAGCTTGACCTTCAGCTCCTTGACCACACCGGCGTGGCTGGAGGGGATTTCCATGGAGGCCTTGTCGCTCTCCACGGTGACCAGGCTTTGCTCGGCCTTGACCGTGTCGCCGGGCTTGACCAGCAGCTCGATCACGGCCACTTCGTCGAAGTCGCCAATGTCGGGAACCTTGATGTCGATGGTTGCCATGTTCAGGTTCCTTCTTCTTACAGCAGCACGCGGCGGAAGTCCGCCAGGATCTGGCCCAGGTAGGCGTTGAAGCGGGCCGCGGCGGCACCGTCAATGACGCGGTGGTCCCAGGTCAAGGACAGCGGCAGCATCAGGCGCGGCACGAACTGTTTGCCGTCCCACACCGGCTCCATCTGGCTCTTGCACACGCCCAGAATGGCCACTTCGGGCGCGTTGATGATGGGCGTGAAATACCGCCCGCCAATGCCGCCCAGGCTGCTGATGGTGAAGGTGGCACCGCTCATGTCGGCGGGGCCCAGCTTGCCGTCGCGGGCCTTCTTGGCCAGTTCGGACATTTCCTGGCTGATTTGCAGCACGCCCTTCTTGTCCGCGTCCTTGATGACGGGCACCACCAAGCCATTGGGCGTGTCTGCCGCAAAGCCAATGTGCCAGTACTGCTTGTAGACCAGGCTGTCGCCATCCAGGCTGCTGTTGAACTCGGGGAACTTCTTCAGCGCGGCCACGCAAGCCTTGATGAGGAAGGCCAGCATGGTGACCTTGATGCCGCTCTTCTCGTTCTCCTTGTTGGTGGAGACGCGGAAGGCTTCCAGCTCGGTGATGTCGGCGTCGTCGTGGTTGGTGACGGCGGGGATCATCACCGCGTTGCGCAGCAGGTTGGCACCGCTGATCTTCTTGATGCGGCCCAGCTCCTTGCGCTCGATGGGGCCGAACTTGGCAAAGTCCACCTTGGGCCAGGGGATCAGGCCCAGCTCAGAGCCGCCGCCACCCGCTGCCGGGGCCTTGGCCACCGCCGCCGCCACGGCCGAAGCAATGGCCGTGGTCTGGATGCTGCCCGCCATCACCCCGCGGGTGAAGGCCTGCACGTCTTCGGGCGTGATGCGGCCCTTGGGGCCAGAGCCCTTGACCTCGGCCAGCGGCACACCCAGCTCGCGGGCGAACTTGCGCACCGACGGCGACGCATGCGGCACGCCCACAGGAGCCACCGTGGGGTTGTGTGCGGGCACGGCCACTGAAGCGGCCACGGGGGCCGCTGCCACAGCCGCAGCCGGAGCTTGGGCAACTGCCGCGGGGGCGGCAGAAGCCACAGGGGCCACCGCACCCGCCGCGCCTTGCAGCACGGCAATCAGGTCGCCAATGTTGATCTTGTCGCCCAGCTTCACCTTCAGCTCTTGCACCACGCCAGCGTGGCTGGACGGGATTTCCATGGAGGCCTTGTCGCTCTCCACGGTGATCAGGCTTTGCTCCACCTTC
>DASUON010000331.1:0-6230 GCA_036276615.1 Burkholderiaceae bacterium | reverse complement strand
GCGCCCAGCTGCTCAATCTTGACCCAGGTGCCCTGGTGCGGCGCAAAGCCAAAACCATCGGCCCCGATCACCACGCCACTGTGCAAGATGCAGCGCTGGCCCACGCGACAACGTTCGCCCAGCACCACCCGTGCATGAAGGTGTGACTGCGCGCCCACCTGAGCGCCGTCTTCCAGCACCACATGGGCGTCCAGGCGGACACCATCCCCCACCACGGCATGGGCACCCACCACCACAAACGGCCCGATGCGAACGCCCTGCCCCAGCTGGGCCGAAGGGTCTATGCAGGCCGATGGGTGGACAGATGCTCCAATCTCAGGAGCACTGACCCTTTTCCACCATTGCGTGAGCAAGGCGAAATAGTGGTAAACATCATCGGTGACAATGCAGGAGCCGCGGGCCAAGGCTTGGGCGGCCAACGCGGGGGGCACGATCAACGCCCCTGCCCGCGTGGTCTCCAGCAGTTTGGCGTACCGGGCGTGGCTGACAAATGCCAAATCAGTCTCGGTGGCCGTCTCCAAGGGGGCCAAGCGCTGCACCATGCCGTCAGCACCGTGCAACTGCCCCCCCAGCGCGGATGTGATCGCGCTCAGCCGATGCGACACCCCGGGCATCACCCGGTCACTTGGCGGTGTTGATGACCTTCAGCACCTTGTCGGTGATGTCGTGCTTGGGGCTGATGTACACAGCCTCTTGCAGGATCAGGTCGTACTTTTCGTTTTCGGCCACCTGTTTGATGACCTTGTTGGCGCGCTCGATGACCTGTTGCAGCTCTTCGTTCTTGCGCTGAGCCAGGTCTTCCTGGAACTCGGTGCGACGGCGGCGGTAGTCACGGTCCTGCTCCATCAGCTGGCGCTGGCGGGTGGTGCGCTGGGTTTCCGACAGCGTGGGGCCTTCGCGCTCGAACTTGTCGCCAGCGGTCTTGAGCTGGGCGCCTTGGTCGTCCAGCTCTTTTTCACGCTTGGAGAATTCGCGCTCCAACTTGGCCTGGGCATCCTTGGCGGGGTTGGACTCGCGGAAGATCCGGTCGGTGTTCACAAAACCGATCTTGAAGTCTTGGGCCCACGAGGTGGCCAAGCCCAGACCGAGGGCGATTGCAACAGCAGTTTGACGCAGAGTGGATTTCATCAGAACGAGGTACCGATTTGAAACTGGACTTTTTGGATTTTATCGCCCGCAAATTTGCGGATCGGGTTGGCAAAGGCAATTCGCAGCGGACCGACCGGAGACAACCAGCTCAAGCCAAAGCCCACAGATGAGCGCATCAGCTTGAAATCCACCTTTTCGGTCTCGCCATAGACGTTACCGACATCGAAGAAACCGAACAGACGCAGTGTGCGGTCATTGCCCGCCCCGGGGAATGGGGCCAGCAGTTCGGCATTGAACCCAATTTTCTTGGGGCCACCGATGAACGCCCCGGTGATGTCACGCGAACCCAGCGTGCCCTGTTCGAAACCTCGGACCGAGCCCAAGCCACCACCAAAGAAGTTCTTGAACACCGGGAACGGGCGCCCGCCCAAACCCTTGCCCCACCCCAACTCGGTGTTGAAGGCCAGCGTGAACTGCTTGTTCAACGGAATGTACTGCTGGAATTGGTAGTTGGCCCGCAGGTAGCGGGTGTCGGCGGCAATGCCCCATTCGGTTTGCACCTTTTGCATGCGGCCCGACGTGGGCACCAGGGCGCTGTCGCGGTCGTCTCGGGTCCAACCCACGGTCAAGGGCACCGAGGTGCTGCGCACCCCGTACTGGCGTGCAAATTCCAGGTAGGCCGCGGGCATGCTGGTGCCGGACACGATCTTGGTGGATTCCACCCCGGCACCGAAAAACACCGTGTCGGTTTCGGTGAACGGGATGCCGAAACGGATGTTCACCCCAGGGGTGATCAGTTGGTAGTCACCCCCCTGCTGGGTGTAGGGCCGGGTGGTCTTGTAGAACACGTCCACCGTGCGGGAAATGCCATCTTGCGTGAAGTAGGGGTCGGTGGTGGTCACCGACACCTGACGGTTGTACTTGCTGGTGTTCAGGTCCAGGCCCAGGTAGTTGCCGGTGCCAAAGACGTTTTCCTGCTTGATGCCGCCAATGAACGACAGCTTTTCCGACTGGGAGTAGCCCAGACCCAGCGACAGGTTTCCGGTGGGTTTTTCGGCCACCGTGACCAGCAAGTCCACCTGATCGGGGGCGCCTGCCACGTCTTGCGTGTCAATGCCCACTTGGGTGAAGAAGCCCAAGCGGTCCACACGGTCGCGGGACAGTTTGATGCGGTCGCTGTCATACCACGCGGCCTCGAACTGGCGGAACTCGCGGCGGATCACTTCGTCGCGGGTGCGGTTGTTGCCGGCCACATTGATGCGACGCACATAGGCACGGCGGGAAGGCTGGGCCTGGATCACCAAGTCCACACGGTTGTTGACCCGGTCGATCTGCGGCACCGCTTCCACGCGGGCGAAGGCAAAGCCGAACTTGCCGAAGTAGTCGGAAAACGCCTTGGTGGTTTCGGTCACGCGATCGGCGTTGTAGGCTTCCCCGGCCTTGACGGTGATCATGGACTTGAAGTCGTCTTCCTTGTCGAGGTAGTCCCCCTCCAACTTCACCGACGACACCACATAGCGGTTGCCCTCGGACACGTTGATGGTGATGGACATCTCTTCCTTGTCGGGAGACAAGGCCACCTGGGTGGATTCGATGTTGAACTCCAGGTAACCCCGACTCAGGTAGTAGGAGCGCAGGGTTTCCAGATCGGCGGCCAGCTTGGCACGGGAATACCGATCGGACTTGGTGTACCACGACAGCCAGCCGCCCGTGTCCAAGTCGAACAGATCCCGCAGGGTGGACTCGCTGAAGGCTGAATTGCCCACGATGCGCAGCTCGCGAATCTTGGCCACATCGCCTTCGGTCACCGTGAAATTGAGGTTGACCCGGTTGCGCTCGATGGGGGTCACGGTGGTCACCACCTGGGCCCCGTACATGCTGCGGTTCAGGTACTGGCGCTTGAGCTCCTGCTCGGCCCGGTCGGCCAGGGCTTTGTCAAAGGGGCGGGCCTCGGTCAGGCCCACATCGCGCAGGGCCTTGACCAGCACCTCTTTGTCAAATTCCTTGACGCCCGAAAACCCGATGTCGGCAATGGTGGGCCGTTCTTCCACCACCACCACCACCACATCGCCATTCACTTCAACCCGAACGTCCTTGAACAGGCCCAAGCCAAACAAGGCCCGAATGGCGGCGGCACCACGGTCGTCGCTGTAGGTATCCCCCACGCGAAAAGGCAAGGAGGCAAAGACCGTGCCCGGCTCGACGCGCTGAAGACCTTCGATGCGAATGTCACGCAAGGCGAAAGGCTCCACCGCCCATGCGGGCAGTGTCACCACCAAAGCGGCCAGAGCGGACGCCAGGCCACGGTTGGATAGAGGTTTTTGTTTCATGTGCGGGGAAGCATCAGCCCAGCAGACGGGCCAGATCGTTGTACAGGGCAATGGACATCAAGCCCACCAGAACCGCCACACCACCCCGCTGCAGTCTTTCCTGCCAGCGGTCGGACACGGGGCGGCCCACCATGCCTTCGTAAATGTAATACATCAAATGCCCGCCATCGAGCATGGGCAGGGGCAACAGGTTGAGCACCCCCAGGCTGACGCTGATCAGGGCCAGAAACAACAGGTAAGGCACCCCGCCGGCATCGGCAGAGCGACCGGCATAGTCGGCAATGGTGAGGGGGCCGCTGAGGTTTTGCAGCGAGGCCTGGCCAATCAGCATCTTGCCCATGACCGACAGGCTCATGCCCGAAACCTCCCAGGTTTTCTCCAGCGCAATGCCCAAGGCCTCCAGCACCGACCGATCGACCACCACTTGCAGCGGCGGAGAGCCGATGTAGGCCCCCACCCGCCCCACGGGTTGGCCCTGCCGCTGCTCCAGTGCAGGCTGAACCTGCAACTGGATGACGTGTACACCACGCTGCACCGACCAGAGTTGCACCGCGGGTGCGCCATGCCGGGCACTGGCGGCGATGAACGACCGCAGTTGCTGCCCGTCGGCCATGGCATGGCCATCGACGCTGAGCACGCGGTCCCCGGCCCTCAGGCCGCCCCGCTCCGCCGGGTCACCCGGCTGGACCTTGGTGATGACGGGATCGGTCATCGGGCCGGTGAATCCCCACAGGCGCAGGGCATGGTTGGCGTCATCGGCCCCCAGGCTGCTGACACGCAGCAGGCGTTCTTCCTCGCGCCCGCCAGGGCGCTCAACCTCCAGCACCACGGTGTGGTCTCCGCCCTCCAGGGCGATGCGGGTGAGCTGCCAGCCCAGGTCTTCATACGTCTGCACCGCCACGCCGGGCTGATCGTCCCAGCGCAGGGCCTTCACCCGGTCGCCACCCAGCACGCCCGCCCGATCGGCAGCGGACTCCGCAGCCGGAGTGGCCAACACAGGCTGGGTCTGCGACAAGCCCCACCAGTGCACCCCCGTGTACAGCAGGATGGCCAGGCCGAAGTTGGCCATTGGCCCAGCGGCCACAATGAACGCGCGCTTGACCAGCGGCTGGGTGTTGAATGCCTGGTGGCGTTGGGCGGCATCCACCGGGGCTTCGCGCTCGTCGAGCATGCGCACGTAACCGCCCAGCGGCAATGCCGACAAGGCGTATTCGATGCCGGTGCGAGGTGAGCGCCACAACCACAACACCGGCCCCATGCCAATGGCAAAGCGCAGCACCTTGACCTTGCACGCCAGCGCAGCCCGGAAATGGCCGTACTCGTGCACACCGATCAGCAGGCCGAGGCCAACCACAAACGCAATCAGGGTGGACAACAATCCCATGGGCAACCGTCAACGAGTCGCGTGGACCACCCACGCCTGGGCCCAGACCCGGGTGGTGCGGTCCAGTTCCAGCACATCGTCCAGTTGGCTGGGCGTGCCCACCGCGATGTGATCCAAGGCCTCGGCGTTGAGGACCGCAATCTGATCAAACCGGATGCGCCCGTTCAAGAACGCATCCACCGCCACTTCATTGGCGGCATTCAGCACCGCCGTGTGGCCCTCGCCCGCGTTCAAGGCCTGCCAAGCGAGCGGCATCCCCGGAAAGCGGGAGGCATCAGGTGCTTCAAAAGTAAGAGCACTCAGCGCTTTGAAATCAAGCGCAGAAGCCCCGGAATGCATGCGATCCGGCCACGACAATCCGTAGGCGATGGGCACCCGCATGTCGGGCGTGCCCAGCTGGGCCACCACCGAGGCGTCGTGGTACTCCACCATGGAGTGAATCACGCTCTGCGGGTGGATCACCACCTCGATCTGGGACGGAGCCACGCCAAACAGGTAACGCGCCTCGATGACCTCCAGCGCCTTGTTCATCATGGTGGCGGAGTCCACCGAGATCTTTCGGCCCATCACCCAATTGGGGTGGGCGCAGGCCTGCTCAGGCGTCACGCTGTGCAGGGTGGCCGGGTCGCGCTGGCGAAACGGCCCCCCTGACGCGGTGAGGATGATCTTGCGGATACGGCCAGGCCAGGTGTTGCGGTCCTCGGGCAAGGACTGGAACACCGCAGAGTGCTCACTGTCGATGGGCAGCAGCGTCGCCCCGCCCGCCTGTACTGCGGCCATGAAAAAGCTGCCACCCACCACCAGGGCTTCCTTGTTGGCCAGCAGCAGGCGCTTGCCCGCACGGGCCGCGGCCATGCAGGGGGGCAAGCCGGCAGCCCCCACAATGGCGGCCATCACCGCATTCACACGCTCGTCAGCGGCCACATCGCACAACGCCTGGGCACCGGCCAGCACCCGTGTGGGCAAGCCCAGGTCGGCCACACGTCGGGCCAGTTCGGCGGCATGCGGCTCGCTGGCCATCACGGCGTACACCGGACGAAACGCCTGAATCTGCCCCAGCAACACATCCACCTGGGTGGATGCGGTCAACGCAAACACCGCAAAACGGTCGGGGTGACGGGCCAACACATCGAGCGTGTTCTGCCCGATGGAGCCTGTGGCCCCCAACACACACACTTGAAGACGGTTCAAAGCCTCACCCCAGGAAACACATGGTCAAGGGCAGAACGGGCAACAGCGCGTCCACCCGGTCCAACACGCCGCCGTGCCCGGGCAGCAACTGGCTGGAGTCTTTCATGTCGGCACTGCGCTTGACCAGGGACTCGACCAGGTCACCCACCACGCTCATGGCGCTCAGCCCCAGCAAAGGCAGCGCGGCCCACAGGTCATAACGCTGGTACAGCACGGTGTACAGGCTGGGGGCCTCG
>DASUON010000330.1:0-11100 GCA_036276615.1 Burkholderiaceae bacterium | reverse complement strand
TGGTCAACCTGCGTGGTGTGATCGTGCCGGTGGTGGATTTGCGCGTGAAACTGGGCTGCGAGAAGGTGGAGTACAACGACTTCACCGTGGTCATCGTGCTCAACGTCAAGGGACGTGTGGTGGGGGCGGTGGTGGATTCGGTGTCGGATGTGCTGGAACTGCCCGAGGAAGACCTCAAACCGTCTCCGGAAATGGGCAGCACGGCAGCTGACAACGCCTACGTCACCGGCATTGCCAGCGTGGGTGAACGCATGTTGATCCTGATGGACATTCAGGCCCTGATGTCCAGCCCCGACATGGGGTTGATGGACGGCGCGGACTGAGCGTCTTCCGCGGTGTTTCTGAGCGTGTGTGGCCTGCGGCTCTGCACGCTGTTGGCCCCCAACTTCGGCATGTTGGCAGCGCCTGATCGGGGCGGTGCCTTGATCTGGATGACCCTCACATGACTGACACCGTGCCTGCACTGAATCCCGTGGGTTCTTCCTCGTCCTGGCGGCCTGGGATGGGGTTGGCCTCCAAGTTGCTCGTGGTGGTCGGGGCGGCGATGGCGCTCATCTTGCTGGGCTTGCTGCTGTTTTCCGTCCAGTTGATCCGCCACGCCCGGGACGAAGGAACGCAGGCTCTGGTGAGCCGTTCAGAGGGGTTGGTGGCCAGCCTCAAGCAGATTGACGAAGGCAGCCGCAAGTCGGCGGAGCAGTCCTTCAGCATCCTCAGCGACCGCTTGCCCACGGTGGTCTTCAGCCTTGCTGACCTTGGGGACGGCAAGGTGCAGTTGCAGCATGCGGGCTTTCCGCTGGAGGGCAACTTCGAAGCCGTGGATGCGTTTGCCCAGCTGACCGGTGGGGTGGCCACGGTGTTTCAGCGCGAAGGGGAGGATTTCCGCCGCATTTCCACCAGCCTGAAAAAGGAAGACGGCAGTCGGGCCCTCAACACCTTGCTGGATCGCAACCACCCCGCATATGCCTTGATGCAGGCGGGCAAGCCCTACGTGGGGCGTGCGGTGTTGTTCGGCAAGACCTACATGACCAAGTACGAGCCCGTGGTGCAGGATGGCAAGACGATCGGCATCCTGTTCATTGGCCACGTGATGGACCAGCAGATCGAAACGCTGCAAAAGGCGTTCCAGCTGGCGGGCGATTCAACGGTGGCCACCTTGGCGGTGGAGGTCAAGGACGGCCCCCGGTTGGGCCAGGCCTTGGCCCGGGACCAGGCGCTCAAGTTGGATGCCAACGACAGCTTGCTGCAAACCCTCCGTGCCGAGGTTCAGGCGGGGCAGAAAAGCGGTGTCCTGTCAGACTTGGCGGGAGCGCCCACGTTGGCAGGAGAAGGCGTCACCCATGTGGGGTGGGCCTTGTATGAGCCGTGGGGCTGGGTGGTGCTTCAGGCGCAACGCGACCGGGACACGGTGGCCATGGCCCGTTCCGACCTGATGCTGCTGTGGTCGTTGATGCTGGTGGGTGCGCTGCTGGCCGCGGGTGGCGTTTGGGTGGCCTTGCGCCGGATGGTGCTGTTTCCCCTGCGCAGCCTGCTGGCCGATGTGGAGCAACTGCGGCAGAACGACTATTCCCGCCCGCTGGTGCCTCGCAGCCGCGACGAGCTGGGGCGCTTTCTGCTGGCGCTGGAGGAAATGCGCCGCCAGCTCAGCGTCAACATGCGGCAGATGGAGCAGTCCGCGGTGGACATCGATGCCGTGGCCCGGGAAGTGGCCAAGGGCAACATGGAACTGGGGGGGCGCACCGAGAACGCCGCCAGCAGCCTGCAGCAGACCGCGTCCAGCATGGGGCACCTGACCGATGCCGTGGCCCACAGCGCTGACGCCGCCCGTCAGGCCAACCAGTTGGCCACCACCGCCGCGGACGTGGCGGCCAAAGGCGGGCAAGCGGTGCACCAGGTGGTGTCCACCATGGACGACATCCAGCGCAGCAGCCAGAAGATTGCCGACATCATTGGCGTGATCGATGGCATTGCGTTCCAGACCAACATCCTGGCGCTCAACGCCGCGGTGGAAGCGGCGCGGGCGGGAGAGGCCGGGCGAGGGTTTGCGGTGGTGGCCAGCGAGGTGCGCTCGCTGGCCGGGCGCAGCGCTCAGGCGGCCAAGGAAATCAAGGCCCTCATCACCGCCAGTGTGGAACGGGTGCAAAGTGGCACCCTGCAGGTGCAGAACGCCGGCCAGACCATGCAGGAGATTGTGGCCAGCGTGCAGCGGGTGACGGACGTCATTGCCGAAATCACCGCCGCCGCCGCCGAGCAAAGCACCGGCATTGGCCAGGTCAACACCGCCGTGGGACAGCTGGACCACATGACCCAGCAGAACGCGTCTTTGGTGGAGGAAGTGGCCGCCGCCGCAGACAGCCTGTCCCACCAGACCATGCGGTTGCGTGAGGCCCTGGCGCATTTCCGAACGGGCAACGACGGCGTTCCCGATTCGGCCCTGGTGCAGCGGCCCGCCAAACAAATTGGCCAAGCCGCCCCCAAGGTCAGTGCGTCAGCCCCGGCAGGGCTGCCTGCGCCCAAGCGTCATCCGCAGGCCCAAGCTCCTCGGTTGGGTGGGGGGGATTCATCTGCTACAAAAACTGTAGCCAAAAAGTCAGTTATAAAAAGCGCTGGAGGTCAAAAAGGCTCGGGATCGAAGACTGCTTCCGCCTCCCCGCCAGCCGTGGCCCCCAAGGGCCCTGGGCGGCCTGCGGTGCCGTTGGGGGGCGACTGGGAGTCCTTCTGACGGGCCCTCACAGTCGCCCGGGGGGCGTCACAACGGGTGGGTCACCAGCCGGAAGTCGGCGTCCTCGGCATAGGGCTTGATGGTGAAGCCCAGGCTCTTCATCAGGCGCAGCATGCCGGGGTTGTTGGTCAGCACCAGGCCTTCGATCTCGCTCAGGCCCTTTTCCCGCGCCACCTCCATGATGCTGAGCATCAGCCGCGACCCCAGACCCTTGCCGCCGAAGTCATCGGCCACCACCAGGGCAAATTCGCAGGTGGTGCCGTCGACGTTGGTGACGTAGCGCGACACGCCCACGATGCGCTCCTGGGTGACCAGGCTGCCGTCGGGTTGGGCTTGCCGCGTCTGGTGGATGGCCACCAGGGCCATTTCACGGTCGTAGTCGATCAGCGTGAACCGCGACAGCATGCTGGGGGGCAGCTCGGTCAGCGAAGACACGTAGCGGAAATAGCGGCTTTCCGGTGACAGGCTGCGCACCAGCTCCTGCAGCATTTGCGCATCGTCGGGGCGCACCGGGCGGATGGTGTACTGGCCGCCGCCGCGCATGGGCCACACCTGCTCGTGCTGGGCCGGGTAGGGCAGGATGGACAGGTGGTTGTAGTGCGTGGCGGTGTGTGGGGCCTGTTCGACCACGATGCGGGCGTCCACCGCCACGGCACCGCGCTCGTCCACGATGATGGGGTTGATGTCCATCTCGCGCAGTTGGGGCAGCTCACACACCATTTCCGACACCCGCAGCAGGATGCGCTCCAGCGCCACCATGTCCACGGCACCCGCGCCGCGCCATTCACCCAGGGTTTCCGCCACGCGGGAGCGTTCAATCAGCCGATGGGCCAGGAACTGGTTGAGCGGCGGCAGCTCCATGGCGCGGTCGTTGATCAGTTCGATCATGGTGCCCCCCGCCCCGAAGGTGATGACGGGGCCGAACGGGTCGTCGGTGACCAGGCCGATGCAGATTTCGCGTCCCCGACGCGTGGGGGCCATTTTCTGGATGGTCACGCCGTTGATGTGGGCGTCGGGCCGGATGCGGGCCACCGACTGCATCATGTCGTTGAAGGTGTCACGCACCTGGGTGGCGTTGACGATGTTCAGGGCCACGCCGTCCACGTCCGACTTGTGGGCGATGTCGGGCGAGTCGATCTTGAGTGCCACCGGGTAGCCCAGCTGGGTGGCGATCATCATGGCCTCGTTGGCCGAGCGTGCCAGGATGGTCTGGGTGACCGGGATGTGGAAGGCCGACAGCAGGGCCTTGGACTCCATCTCGGTGAGGATCTTGCGGCGTTCGGCCAGCACGCCTTCAATGAGCAGGCGCGCCCCTTCGATGTCGGGTTTGGCCAGTGCCGACAGGGGGGGCGGGGTCTGCTGCAACATCTGCTGGTTCTGATAGAACGAGGCGATGTTGTTGAACGCACCCACCGCCGCCTCCGGGGTGCGGAAGTTGGGGATGCTGGCGCTGCCCAGCGTCTGGCGGGCGGTGCTGACGGAGGCGTCCCCCATCCAGCAGGCCAGCAGGGGCTTGCGCAGCTTGGGCTTGATGTCGGCCACGGCTTGGGCCACCGCGTCGGCATTGCTGCCGGGTTTGGGGGAGTACACGGCCAGCAGGCCATCCACGGCGCTGTCCTTGCCTGCGGCCTCCAGTGCGGCGGCGAAATGCTCGGGGCTGGCGTCTTCACCCAGGTCCACCAGGTCGCAGGTGGAGGCCAGGGGCGACAGTTTGGCCTTGAGTTCTTCGGCCACCTGAGGCGTCAGGCGGCCCAGCTCCAGGCCCATTTCGGAAATCCAGTCGGCCGCCAGCACACCGGGCCCCCCGCCATTGGTGACGATGGCCAGGCGCTTGCCCACCGGGCGGTAGCGGGAGGCCAGGCATTTGGCCGCGGAGAACAGCTCCACGAACGAACGCACGCGCACGGCCCCGGCCCGGCGCAAGGCGGCGTCGAACACGTCGTCGCTGCCCACGATGGTGCCGCTGTGCGTTTGCGCGGCGGCATTGCCTGCGGGCTTGCGTCCGGCCTTGAGCACCACCACCGGCTTGGCATTGGCGGCGGCGCGCAGGGCGCTCATGAAGCGGCGGGCGTTGGCAATGCCCTCCATGTAGACCACGATGCTCTGGGTCTGTGGGTCGGCAGCCAGGAAGTCCAGCACCTCGGCCAGGTCCACCACGGTGTTGGGGCCCAGGGACACCACCGCAGAAAAGCCCACGCCGTTTTTCAGGCCCCAGTCCAGGATGGACGAGGTCAACGCCCCTGACTGGCTGACCAGCGCCAGCGGGCCTTTGCTGGCCAAGGGGCCTGCAATGCTGGCGTTCAGCCCGGTGTGGGGCCGTTGGAAGCCCAGGCAGTTGGGGCCCAGCAGGAGCATGCCCGAGCGGCGTGCAATGCGCTTGAGGTTGGCGGCCAGCTCCGCGCTCATGCCGGCGGAGATGACCAGGGCGGCCTTGCACTTCATGCGGCCCGCGATTTCCAGCGCGGAGGCGGCCTCTTCGTGGGGCAGCGCGATGATGGCCAAGTCGGCCACCGCATGCGCCAGGTCGGCCAGGGTGCCGCTGGTGTGGATGTCAAGAAAGGTCAACTCGCCCGTGAACCGTTGGGCGGTGATGTTCTCGCGCAGGCCCAGCGCCTGCATGTACGCGGTGGCTTGTTCGGCCTGTTCTGCGGTGGCCGCAAACACCAGCACGCTCTGCGGAGAAAACAGGGGGGTGAGGTAGTGTTTGTCCATGATGGTCTAGGGTTTTCCCTTATTGTGCACTGCAACATGCGATGGCGGCTGTCGCCCGCCTGTCAGTAGAGGGACGGGTCTAAGTTTCAGTCGGCACCGATCAGCACCTTGACGTGGGCGGCCACGCTGCGGGCCAGGGGGCTCATGACGTAGCCGCCTTCCAGGCACGACACGACACGGCCATGGGCATGCTCACGCGCCACCGCCATCACTTGCTGGGTGACCCATGCGTAGTCCGCTTCCACCAGGCCGAGGTTGCCCATGTCGTCTTCGCGGTGGGCGTCGAACCCGGCCGAGATGAACAGCATCTGCGGCTTGAAGGCGTGCAGGGCGGGCATCCAGTGGTCGGTGACCGCCGCGCGGAACGCGTCGCTGCCCGAGCGGGGCGGCAGGCCCACGTTGACCATGTTGGGGCCCACGGCCTGCTCGCCATTGAAGGGGTACAGGCCTTTTTCAAAAATGGAGCACATCAGCACCCGTTCATCGCCTCTGAAGATGTCCTCGGTGCCGTTGCCGTGGTGCACGTCAAAGTCGATGACGGCCACGCGTTGCAAGCCCCGGGCATCCAGTGCATGGCGTGCACCCACGGCCACGTTGTTGAAAAAGCAAAAGCCCATGGCCGCCGCGTGTTCGGCGTGGTGACCCGGCGGGCGAACGCTGCAAAAGGCGGTGGGCGCGTCGCCGTTGATGACCAAGTTGGTGGCGTGGACCGCTGCACCGGCGGCGCGCAAGGCGGCGGGCACGGTGTAAGGGTTCATGTTGGTGTCAGGGTCCAGGGCGAAATAGCCCTCGGTGGGCGAGGCCGCCAGGATTTCCTTGATGTACAGGATGTTGTGGGCGCGACCCAACTGTTCTTCAGTGGCCTGGGGGGCGTCGTGCGGCACCATGTAATCCAGCAGTCCTTTGACCAGCAGGTGGTCCTGGATGGCCGCGAGACGCTCGGGGCATTCGGGGTGGTGGGGTCCCATTTCGTGGCGGGCGCAATCGGGGTGGGTGATGTAGGCGCTGAGCAAGCGTGTCTCCGATGTTGTGGTCGTGATCGTGGTCCTGATGTCATTGTCAATCTGCAGAGGTGTATTGCATTGATCTGCCACAATGGTTCGATACGCCAAGACGCTCTCTTCCCTGGTGCAGGGGAGAGGGCTTTTTTCTCTGTTGTCCCCTGCTGTTGACCTGTTTCCCATGACCTCCCATGTTCGGCCACCTTCCGATTCCGCTGCGGAATCTGTGGACGCCCGGGCGACGGGGAACGCCATGCGCACGCTGCTGCTGCTGTCGCACGACCTGTATTGGGAGACCGACGCACAAGCCTGCGTCACCTGCCTGGAGGGAGCGGCCCTCGACCCTGAAGAGATTTCCGGCGTGTTGGGACAACCCTTGTGGCAGTGGGCGGATGTGCACATTTCCGCGTCTGCGGTGGCCGTGCTGCGCCAGGCCATGGAGCAGCAGCAGGTGCTGCGCGACATGGAGCTGGCCCGCGTGACCCGCGATGCCAGCGTCCAATGGCTGCAACTGACTGGCCAGCCCCGGCACAACGCAAACGGGGTGTTCGAGGGCTACCGCGGGGTGGGGCGCGACATCACGCAGCAGAAAACCTCCCAGCAGGCGCTGATCGACCAGCAATCGCTGCTGCGGGAACTCACCCGCCGGGTGCCGGGGCTGTTGTTCCAGTTGCGCAAGAACCCCCGTGGCTGGTTCAGCTTTCCTTACGCCAGCGCGGCCATGCAAGACCTGTTCGAGGTGGCCCCCGAGGAGGCCCGGCACGACGCGGGCCCGGTGTTTGCCCGCGTGTTTCCGGTGGACTACGTCCAGAGCCGGGCGGCCCTGGAGCTGTCGGAAGAGACCCTGACGCCTTGGACCCAGAACTACCGCGTGCGCCTGCCGGATGGGCGTGTGCTGTGGCATGCCGCCAATGCTGTGCCCTACCGGCAGCCGGACGGCGGCATGGTCTGGTACGGCTTCACCACCGACATCACCGAACGGGTGGAAGCGGACGAGCGCCTGCGCCGTGCGCACGAGCAGCTGCGGGCACGCACCAACCTGATGGACACCACCCTGGAGAGCCTCAGCCAGGGGGTGATGATGATCTCGACCGAAGGGCGGGTGACCTACTACAACAAGCGTTTGCTGGAGCTGCTGGACATGCCCGACAGCCTGCTGGCGCGCCAGCCCACCCACCAGGAGCTGGTGGACTGGCAGTTTGAGCATGGGCACCTGGGGCCTGAGCGCCCGCGCGACCTCGCCAGCCGCTGGGGCGAGTACCTGGCGGATGAGGGGCGCATGGCCAGCCCCCTGGAGTACGTGCGCACCACACACGACGGACGGGTGCTCGACGTCAAGACCCGCCAGCTTGACAGCGGGGGCTGGGTGCGCACCTTCGCCGACGTGACCGAACACTTCAAGGCCCGCGAAGCGCTGGAGCGCAGCGAACTGCACCTGCGCACCTTGTTCGATGCCATTCCCGACCGGGTGTGGTTCAAGAACCCCGAGGGCGTGTTCGTCATGTGCAACCCGGCCACGGCCCAGGGCTACGGGCGTTCGGTGGAGCAGATCGTGGGCCGCACCGAAACCGATCTGGGCGAGGATCCCGCCGTGGTGGCCAGCTACCGCGACACCGACTTGCGGGCCCTGCGCAGCCAGGCCCCGGTGATGTACGAGCAGGTCTTGCCCAAGGCCGGAAACCCGGAGGACACGGCGGTGTTCGAGGTGGTCAAGCGCGCCGTGTTCGACCACCGGGGGCAGGTGTACGGCGTGCTGGGCATGGCGCGGGACGTGACCGGGCGCAAGCAGGCCGAAGCCCAGATCGAGCGGCTGGCCTTCTACGACCCCCTCACCGGCCTGTGCAACCGCCGCCTGTTCCATGACCGCCTGGACCAGGCGCAGGCGGCCAGCATGCGCAGCCAGCAGTGGGGCGCGGTGTGTTTCATCGACCTCGACAACTTCAAGGACCTCAACGACACCCAGGGACATGACCAGGGCGACCTGCTGCTCAAGCAAGTGGCCCAGCGCTTGCTCGGGGCCGTGCGCGAGCAAGACACGGTGGCCCGCCTGGGCGGCGACGAATTCGTGGTGCTGCTGGAAGACCTGGGCTTTGACGAGGCCCAGGCCGCCATGTACGCCAATGGCGTGGGCGAAAAGCTGCTGGAAGTGCTCAACCGCTCTTACGAGCTGCAGCGTGGCGAGCACCACAACACGCCCAGCATTGGCATCACCCTGTTCCGTGAGCACCACGAGCGCATCGAAGACGTGCTCAAACGCGCTGACGTGGCCATGTACCAGTCCAAATCCGCGGGCCGCAATGCCGTGCGGTTTTTCGACCCCGACATGCAGGCCGCCGTGCAGCGCCGCTCGGAGCTGGCCCGCGACCTGCGCGAGGCCCTGGGCAAAAACGAGCTGCGGCTGTACAGCCAGCCGGTGGTCAACACCGACCGCTCGGTGCGCGGGCACGAAGCCCTGCTGCGCTGGCAACATCCCGAGCGGGGCATGGTGTCCCCGGGGGAATTCATCCCCGTGGCCGAGCAGAGTGGACTGATCGTGGCCATTGGCGACTGGGTGCTGCGCCAGGCCTGCCAGACGCTGGCGCACTGGGCCAGCGACCCCGAGCGCTGCGACTGGACGTTGGCCGTCAACCTCAGCGCCCGTCAGCTCCGCTTGCCCGACTTTGTGCAACGGGTGCGCAGCATCGTCACCGAAACCCGGGCCCCGGCGGCTCTCCTCAAGCTCGAACTCACCGAGAGCCTGCTGCTGCACGACGTGGAAGACACCATCGTCAAGATGACCGACCTGGCCACCGACGGCATCCGCTTCTCGCTGGATGACTTTGGCACCGGCTACTCGTCGCTCAGCTACCTCAAGCGCCTGCCGTTGAGCGTGCTCAAGATCGACCAGAGCTTTGTGCACGACCTGCTGACCGACCCCAACGACGCCATCATTGCCCACACCATCCTCCAGCTGGCCGACAGCCTGGGCCTGGAGGTGGTGGCCGAGGGCGTGGAAAGCCAAGGCCAGATGCAGCTGCTGCAAGTCATGGGCTGCAAGGCCTTCCAGGGCTACTTGTTCGGCCGCCCCCAACCCATCTGACAGGACTTTCCCATGAACGACCGCCTCCACCCCGACGCCGCCGCCCCACTTGCTGCGCTGGACACCCAAGCCTTGTCCCGGCATGTGGATGCGAGCTGGCAGCAGCACATCACCCCGGCCTTGCAGCGTTACATCGAGGTGCCCGCCAAGTCCCCCCTGTTCGACCCCGACTGGGCGGCCCATGGCCACCTGCACACCGTGCTGCGCAGCGCCGCCGACTGGGTGCTGGCGCAAAAGCTGCCCGGCCTGGCGCTAGAAATAGTGGAGCTGAAAGACCAACAAGGAAAAGCGCGGACGCCCGTTTTGTTGTTTGAAATTCCCGCCCGAGGCAGCGACGACGGACGGCAAACCGCTCCGGCCAGCGGGCAGACCGTGCTGATGTACGGCCACCTGGACAAACAACCCGAGTTCGACGGCTGGCGCAGCCACCTGGGGCCGTGGACCCCGGTCATCGAGGACGACAAGCTCTATGGCCGCGGCGGTGCCGACGACGGTTACGCGGTGTATGCGGCCATTGCCGCCGTTCAGGCCCTGCAAGCGCAAGGGGCGGCGCACCCGCGCATCGTGGGCCTGATCGAGACCGGTGAAGAAAGCGGCTCGCCCGACCTGCTGCCCACCATCGACGCCCTGCGCACCCGGCTGGGCGATGTGGGCTTGGTGGTCTGCCTGGACAGCGGCGCGGGCAACTACGACCAGCTCTGGCTCACCACCAGCCTGCGCGGCATGGTCAGCGGCACGCTGCGGGTGGACATTCTGACCGAGGGCGTGCATTCGGGCGACGCCTCGGGCCTGGTGCCATCGAGCTTTCGCATCCTGCGGCATGTGCTGGACCGCCTGGAAGACAGCGCCACCGGTCGCCTGTTGCCCGAGGTCTTCCATTGCGACGTTCCGGCCCCGCGCCTGACCCAGGCCCACGAAACCGCGGCCATCCTGGGCGACGAGCTGTACAAGCGCTTCCCCTGGGCCCATGCCGACTGCGGCGGCAGCAGCACCTTCGCCCTGCCCACCACCACCGACCCGGTGGAGGCCCTGCTCAACCGCACCTGGCGGCCCACGCTGTCGGTCACTGGGGTGGATGGCTTCCCGTCGCTGCAAAACGCCGGCAACGTGCTGCGGCCCTACACCGCCTTCAAGCTCAGCCTGCGCCTGCCCCCGCTGGTCGATGCCGCCACCGCCGTGCAGCAGCTCAAGACCCTGCTGGAAGACAACGCCCCCTACCAGGCCCGCGTGACCTTCCAGGCCGCCAGCTTTGCCTCGGGCTGGAACGCCCCCGACACCGCGCCCTGGTTCCACGACGCGGTGCAGGCCGCGTCGCTGGCCAGTTACGGTGTGGGTTACGGCAACATCGGCCAGGGCGGCACCATCCCGCTGATGAACATGCTCAGCCAGGGGTTCCCTCAGGCGCAGATGATGGTGTGCGGCGTGCTGGGCCCGCGCAGCAATGCCCACGGTCCCAATGAGTTCCTGCACCTGCCCTATGCCCGCAAGCTCACGGGCGCGGTGGCCCAGGTGATTGCCCGCATGCCCTGAGCGACCGCGTCGGCGTGCCCTGTGTCGGGTTCCCCCATTTGAGGGATGGCGTTGCACCA
>DASUON010000329.1:0-2728 GCA_036276615.1 Burkholderiaceae bacterium | reverse complement strand
GAAACGAACCGAATGATGGGTTTGGCCCTGCAAGGTCAGGGGCAGCTGGACATGGCGTTCGACCGCTTCCGTCGGGTGCCCTTGAGCGATGGCGTGATGGACAACCTCGCCAATCTGGCATTGGACTTTGAGCGAAAGCGCCAGTTCAACAAGGCCCAGGCGGTGTACGAGTGGATGGCCACCCACAATCCCCAGTACAAGGACTTGAAGGCTCGCCTCAAGCGGGTTCGCTCGTTGTCCGAAACCGTGATGCTGGGTGGTGGCACAGGCGGCAAGACGGTCTCACTGGTCCAGCCCGATGGCGACGTGGCGCAGCCCATGTTGGGGCGTTACCGCATCGAAAAGGAGTTGGGCAAGGGGGCCATGGGGGTGGTGTACCAAGGGCGTGACCCCAAAATTGGGCGGGTGGTGGCCATCAAGACCATGGCGTTGGCCCAGGAGTTTGATGGCAGCGAGCTGGACGATGCCCGGCAGCGGTTCTTTCGGGAAGCCGAGACGGCCGGGCGTTTGCAGCATCCCCACATCGTGACCATTTACGATGCCGGTGAAGACCAGGAGTTGGCCTACATTGCCATGGAGTTCCTGAAGGGGCAGGACTTGGTGGTGTTCACGCAGCGAGGGCATTTGCTGTCGGTGGATCGCGTGTTGTCCATTGCCGCTCGCGTGGCCGATGCGCTGCATTACGCCCATGCGCTGAATGTGGTTCACCGCGACATCAAGCCCGCCAACATCATGTACGAGCCTGAAGCCGATGTGGTGAAGGTCACCGACTTCGGCATTGCCCGCATCACCGACGCCAGCCGCACCCGCACGGGCATGGTGTTGGGGACCCCCAGTTTCATGTCTCCCGAGCAGATCGCGGGCAAGAAAGTGGATGGTCGATCCGACCTGTACTCGTTGGGCGTGACGCTGTTTCAGCTGCTCAGCGGGGTGTTGCCTTACCGCGCCGAATCCATGGCCGAGTTGATGTACAAGATTGCCAATGAGCCTCCCCCTGACATTCGCCAAACCAATCCAGCCATCACGCCAGCGGTGGCCGCTGTGGTGATGCGTGCCATGACCAAAGATTTGTCGGTTCGCTATGCCACAGGCCGGGACATGGCCACAGACCTGCGCAGTTGCCTGTCAACGCGGCCAGATGAGGACCGCCCATGATGTTTGAATTCAGCAGTGCGACCGATCCGGGCCAGGTGCGTGAAAACAACGAAGATGCCGTTGCGTTTGACGAGGTGTCGGGCGTGGCGGTGTTGGCCGATGGCATGGGCGGTTACAACGCCGGAGAGATTGCCAGTGCCATGGCGGTGACCTATGTCCGGACGGAGGCCAGCCACTGGCTGCAAGGGGTGGGTGCCAGGGCTGCGGACGAAGACGTTCGACGTGCTTTGGAGCAGTGTGTGGCGCGAGCCAACCTCAGCATCTACAACGCGGCCATGGCCAACACCCAATACAGTGGCATGGGCACCACCATCGTCGCCGGTGTGTTCGATCCGCGGCGGGTCATTCTGGCCCATGTGGGGGACTCTCGCTGCTACTTGCTCAGAGAGGGTGGGTTGACGCAACTGACCCGAGATCATTCGCTGTTGCAGGAGCAGATTGATGCGGGGCTGATCTCCTTGGAGCAGGCCAAGGTCGCCACCCACAAGAACCTGGTCACCCGCGCGCTTGGGGTGGACACCACCGTGCAGGTGGATGTGCAACAACACCTTCCGCGGGAAGGTGACCTGTACCTGATGTGCTCCGACGGGCTGACCGACATGGTGGACGATTCAGAGATCCAGGCGCTGCTCACGGTGCCTGGAACGTTGCAGGACCAAGCCCATGCACTGGTGCGTGAGGCCAACGGAGCGGGCGGTCGCGACAATATTTCCGTCCTGCTGGTGCAAGTCAAGGCAAAATCGGAGCCTTTGGGCTTGTTTGCCCGCATGCTGCGCAAGCCATGACGCTTGTGAGCTAGAAAACAAGAATGGACAGGAGTCGGCCGTGCCGAAAATGATCATCTCTATAGATGGTGTGGTGGTCAAAGAAGTGCAATTGACCAAGGACCGCACGACGCTGGGCCGTCGTCCCTACAACGACGTGGTGATCGACAACTTGGCCGTCAGTGGGGAACATGCGGTGCTGCAAATGAGCGGGGTCGATGTCCACATCGAAGACCTCAACAGCACCAATGGCACCTACGTCAATGGCAAGGCCGTCAAGAAACAGTTGCTCAAGCACAACGACACCATCGAGGTCGGCAAGCACAAAATCAAGTTTTTGAACGAGCAGGCCGGAGCGGGTTTTGAACGCACGCAGGTCATTCGGCATCCCGTGGCCCCTGCAGACCAGTCGCCCCTGGGGGGGGCTGCCATCAAGGTGCTGTCTGGCGCGGCGGCTGGACGGGAGGTGACCCTGGTCAAGGTGGTCACCACCATTGGCAAGCCGGGTGTGGCGGTGGCGTCCATCACCCGCCGTCCGCACGGCTATGTTGTGGCCAAGGTGGAAGGCAGCTCTCCTCCCACGCTCAATGGCCAGGCCCTGGATGCCGAGCCCCAAATGCTCCACCACGGTGACACGCTGGAGCTGGCGGGAACCAAAATGCAGTTTGTGATGATTTAAGCCTCCACCGCTTTTTGCGTGGAGGTTTTGTGCTATTTATTTTGAAGTATTGGGTGCGAGGGCTTGTGGCCGTCGTGCCGCTGGTGGTGACGTTGCTGCACGTCACCGGTTGGGTGCGGTTGACGCCCCT
>DASUON010000328.1:0-6919 GCA_036276615.1 Burkholderiaceae bacterium | reverse complement strand
CAGCAGCTGGCCATTGCGCGGGCGCTGGCCCCGGTGCCCAAAGTGCTGGTGCTGGACGAACCCACCGAGGGCATCCAGCCCAGCATCATCAAGGACATTGGCCGCGTGCTGCGGCTGCTGGCCGACGTGGGCCTGAACGGCCAGCGCATGGCCATTGTGTTGTGCGAGCAGTATTACGACTTTGCCGAAGAACTGGCCGACGAGTACCTGGTGATGGAGCGCGGCGAAGTCATCGCCCGCGGCCCGGGCAGCGAGATGCAAGCCAAGGGCATCCGGCAGCTGGTGGCCATCTGAGGGTGGGGGCAGCAGGTGCTCTACACTCAAACGTTTCCCCCTGCTGCATTTGGGGGCATTTGGGTGAGGTTCCCTCCCTTTTCAAACACCACAGCTGCTGGACAGTGATATGCGCAACGTCAAGTTGTTCGATGCAGACGGCCACATGTTCGTCTTGCTCAACGAAAGCGAACAGGGCGAAGAGGGCGGGGTCCGCTCCAATCAGTACCTGATCTGCCACGAGGGGGCCGGTGTGTTGCTGGACCCGGGCGGTTTTGGCGTCATGCCACGGGTGCTGGCCGAGATGCTGCGCTACGTGCAGCCCGCCCAGGTGCAGGCGGTGTTCCTGTCCCACCAGGACCCGGACATCGTGGGGGGCCTGGCCACCTGGCTGGAGCTGATCAAGGCGCCGGTGTACATCTCGCGCATCTGGATGCGGTTTTTGCCGCACTACGGCCTCAAGGACATGTCGCAGTTCGTGGGTGTGCCCGACGAAGGGCTGGATTGCGAGGTGGCGCCCGGCTTTCACCTGAAGGTGGTGCCCGCGCATTTCCTGCACTCCGAGGGGCAGATCAACGTCTACGACCCGATCTCCAAGGTGCTGTTCTCGGGCGACATCGGCGCGGCCCTGATGCCCGAAGGCGACGATCAGGCGTTTGTGGACGATTTTGAGCGCCATGTGCCCTTCATCGAAGGCTTTCACCGCCGCTACATGTGCTCCAACAAGGCCATTCGCTGCTGGCTGGACACCATTGCCGACCTGGACATCCAGATGATTGCGCCCCAGCACGGCCCGGTGTTCCGGGGCGAGGCGGTGCGCCAGTTCCTGGACTGGCTGCGCGACTTGCCCTGCGGCGTGGACCTGTTGCAGCCCGGCGGGCGGTTCGCCTCATGATGGACGCGCTGCCACCTCACCTGGAAACCGCCCGCCTGCGCACGATGGACCGCATGGCGGCCCTGCTGGAAAGCCAGACGCGCACCCGCATCTTCGGCAACAACCTCAACGGCTTGGTCCGGGAGGTCCACCAGGAACTGAGCGCCGATTTGCGCCGGATGGCCGAAGACCCCGGCGCGGCCAACCTGGGCCAGCGCCTGCAGCAGGCGGTGCAGACCTGCGAGCGCCTGGACGCCACCCTGGACCTGCTGGTCAACGAGCGCCAGCGCCAGTGGTACCTGAACGGCAACCACGTGCGCGCCACCATGCAGGAGTTCAACGACACGCTGCAGGACTTGTCGCGCTCGCTGGTGGAGAAAGACCTGTTCGAGCGCCAGAGCCAGGTGCTGGAGCGCATCATCCTGTCGCACGAGCATGTGGCGCAGTGGAAGGAGTTTGTGCAGGAAATCCTGTGCGACTTCCACGACATCTTCCCGTTCAACTTCTTCTACATCGCCTTTGCCGAAGAGCATGGGCTGTCGCTCTACCTGTACTACCTGGGCGACTACTCCGACGAGGTTCGCAAGAACGCCCGCGACATGCTCTCGGGCCAGATGCTGAACAACCTCAACCTGCCGCACGACGCGCTGCTGGACATCGAGGAGTTCACCGTTCGCCGCAGCGGGCCGGTGGAGCGCATGGACGCGGTGCGCATGATCACGGTGGCGGTGCCCGAGCACACGCCCAAGCTGGCGGGCTTGCTGGGCGTGGCCTATGTGGCCACGGGCGAACTCAGCCCTCAGGAGGAGACCGTGGTGCGCTCCATCCTGTCGGTGATGGTGATGGTGGTCGGCTCCAGCAAGGCGCTGTCGCGCACGCTGTCCGAGCTGGAGTACTACTCCATGCACGACCCGCTCACGGGCCTGTACAACCGGCGGCACTTCAACAACATCCTGGAGTACGAAACGGGGCGTTCCGAGCGGCACCAGCACGAGTTCTCGCTGCTCATGCTCGACCTGGACGACTTCAAGGACATCAACGACACCTACGGTCACCCCACGGGCGACGACGCCCTGTGTGGTGTGGCCGAAATCCTGCGGGAAAACCTGCGTAAGGGGGACTTGGCCGCCCGCATCGGCGGGGACGAGTTCGCCGTGGTGCTGATGGAGACCGGGCGCGAGGGGGCGCTGGTGGTGGCCAACAACCTGGGGCGCATGCTGCGCGAGCGGGTGTTCACCGCCCCCGACGGCAAGCACTTTCACCTGACGGTGTCCATCGGCATTGCCACCTACCCGCTGGATGCGCCCAACGAGGCAGACCTGCTCACCGGGGCCGATGTGGCCATGTACCGGGCCAAGGGCATGGGCAAGGACAGTGCCTGCACGCTGGATGCCCCTGACGGACAAGCCAAAAACGTGCGCCACACCCGCGACTACGTGGAAAAGCTGCGCGAGGCGCTGCGGGAAGACCGCATCCAACCGTATTTCCACGGCATCGTGCATTGCCAAACGGGTGAGCTGTTTGCCTGCGAGACCCTGGCCCGCCTGGTGGAGCCCAATGGCGATGTGTTGCCCGCGGGGCAGTTCATCGAAACCATCGAAAAGTACGGCATGGGCCGGGAGCTGGACCGCATCATCATCAGCAAGGCCTTCCAGGCCTTGCGGAATCGCATGGACCAGGGGCAGGGCGGCATGAAGCTGTTCCTCAACCTGTCGGCCCAGGAAATCCAGGGGCGCGGGGTGCTGGGGTATGCCGAAGACTTGTGCAATGCGCTGGGCATTCCCCCGCAGAGCGTGGTGTTCGAGATCCTGGAGCGGGACGCCATTGGCGACATGACCAACATGCGCAAGTTCCTGGCCAACCTGCGCGAAAAGGGTTTTGCGTTTGCCTTGGACGATTTCGGCAGCGGCTACAACTCCTTCCACTACCTGCGCGAGCTTCGGTTCGAGTACGTGAAGATCGACGGCGCGTTTGTCCGCAACATCCTCAACTCCAAGATCGACCATGCGCTGGTGCACAACCTGTCGCGCCTGTGTGGGGACATCGGCATCCAGACCGTGGCCGAGTTTGTCGAAAACCAGGCCATCCACGACGCCCTGAAGGGCATGGGCATCGACTACGTGCAGGGCTACCACATTGGCATGCCCACGCAGAGCATGCCCAGGGGGCGCACGCTGCGTTGAGCCGAAGCGCTCAGCCGCCGACGCCGTGGCGGAAGTTCTCCCAGGGCTTGCGTTCGTTCCAATCGCCCACCCACTGCGCCCACTGCCCGGCGGGCATGGGGTGCGCAATGCCATAGCCCTGCGCCAGGTGGCACCCCAGGCGCAGCAGGGCGTGGGCGTGCTGCAGGGTTTCCACGCCTTCGGCAATCACGGGGCGGTGGAAGGCGTGGGCCAGGTACACCACGCTTTGCACAATGCCGGCGTCGTCCGGGTCTTGCAGCATGTCGCGCACAAAACTCTGGTCGATCTTGATCATGTCCACCGGCAGAGTGCGGAAGTAGGCCAGGGACGAGTAGCCGGTGCCAAAGTCGTCCAGCGCAAAACGCACGCCAAAGGTGCGGCATTCCGCCATCACCCGGGCGGCCAGGCGGGTGTCGGCCAGGGCGGCGCTTTCCAGGATTTCCAGCTCCAGCTCGCCATGGCTCACCTGCGGGTGTTGCGCCAGGGTTTGCTGCAACCACAGGGCAAACCCGGGTTTGAGCAACTGGTGCCCACTGAGGTTGACGCTGACGCAGAACTCGGCATCCAACGGCAGGGCCTGGGCCTTCCAGGCCACCACCTGGGCCAGCGCGGTGCGCACCACCCATTCGCCCAGTTCCACCTCGAAGTCGCTGCCGGCCACCTGCCACAAGAAGGCCCCGGGTGCCAGCAGGCCCAGCTCGGGGTGCTGCCAGCGCATCAGCGCCTCGGCTCCGACGATGGCGCCCGTGTCCAGGTCCACCTTGGGTTGGTAGTACAGCAGCAGTTCCTGCTGGGCCAAGGCCTGTTTCAGGCGGGAGAGCTGCTCCCGCTGTGCCTGCACCTCGCGGTCCAGGGCCCGATCGAACAGGTGCACCCGGTTGCGCCCGGCCTGCTTGGCCTGGTACATGGCCTGGTCGGCGTGGCGCAGCAGGGCATCACCGTCCGATTCATCGTCGGGGAACACCGTGATGCCCACGCTGGCCGACACATGGGCCGTGGCGGCATCCAACTGCACGGGTTGCTGCACGGTCTGCAACACCCGGTCAACGATGCCTCGCCACTCGTCGGGCTGGGCCATGTCGGTCAGCAGCAGCACGAACTCGTCGCCCCCCAACCGGGCCAGGGTGTCGTGGGCGCGCAGCACGCTGTGCAGCCGCTCCGTCATGCGGATGAGCAACTGGTCGCCCACCGCATGGCCCAGGCGGTCGTTGACGGGTTTGAAGTCGTCCAGGTCCAGGTAACACACGGCCAGCCAATGGTGGTGGCGGCGGGCCCGTTCAATGGCCTGGCTCAGCCGGTCGAGCAGCATGCGGCGGTTGGGCACCCCGGTCAGGGCGTCGTAGTGGGCCAATCGGTCCAGTTCGGCCTGGTGGGCCTTGAGGTGGCTGATGTCGGTGAACACCACCACGTGGTGGGTGATCTGCTGGTCGGTGTTGTGCACGGCGGTGATGGAAACCGCACAGTTGAGCACCCGATCGCCCGGGCCCTTCAAGCTCAACTCCCCGGCCCAGTGGTCGTGGCGGGCCAGGGTGTCGATCAGGGGCGGCCATGGGTCGGCTTCGGGGGCTTGGAGCGGGGCCAGCAGCGCCGTGAGGGGGCGCTGCTGCACGGCATCGTGGGCCCATCCGGTGATGCGGGTGAACGCCGGGTTGGTGTCCAGCATGCGGTGTTGTGCATCGGTGATGATGACGCCGTCGTAACTGTTGGCAAACACGCTGGCGGCCAAGCGCAGTTGGTCTTGTTGCAGTTTTTCGTTGGTGATGTCACGCCACACCCCCAGCGCCTCCATGGCCCCCGACTGGGTGCCCGGCAGCAGCCGCACGTCGGTGTCGAACCAGCGGTACTGGCCTTCCACGTTGGCAAAACGGTAGGTCTGGCGCAGGTTGCCCAGCAGGTGCAGTTGCCGCAGGCCTTCAACGGCGCGCCCCAGGTCGTCGGGGTGCACATGCGCACGCCACCAGGTGCGTTCAAACGTCTGTTCGGCGGTGTAGCCCAACAGATGCTGGGTGTTGTCACTGAACCAGGTGAGTTCGGTCATGTGGCGTTGCACCCGCAAGGTGTAGAACATGACGGGGCTGGACGCCATCACCTGGTTCAGGCGGTTGGTGGTGGATTGCAGCTTGTCGTGCTCGGCGGCCAGCCTGGCCTGGGTGTGCAGCAGCCGTCGGCGCTGCAGGTGCAGGTTCAGGGCCAGAACCAGGGCTGCCCCGGTGAGCGCCAGCACACCCACGATCCACACCCGGTATCGGTGCCACACATCCTGCCAGCTCAAGGAGGGCAGGCTGTGGAAAGGCTCCATGCGAAGGTCACGCATGGCCTGTTCCACCGATGAGTAATCGGCGGGGATGGAGAACCCCTGAATGTCGGCGGCCCGCGCCGCCGCATCGGCAGGGCGCAGGGCCAGCAAGGCCGCGGCCACCTTCTGGCTGGCGTCCCGGTCCACGTCCACCACGGCCAGAAACGGCCACTCCGGATACAGGCGGGTGGACACCCGGTCCTGGAATCCCGGGTGATGCAGGGGCTGAACCACCTTGAGTTCGTCGGGTTGGAGCACGCCTTCCCGCTCCAGGTCTTCCAGCACACCGGTGCGCACAAAACCGGCATCGGCCCGACCCGCTTGCACGCTGGAAATGACCTGATCCACCGGCTGCCGCGTTTCCACCCAGGTGATGGTGTCCAGGTCCACCCCATGGCGCAACAACTCCGCGGCGGGGGCCATGAAGGTTCCCAGGTAGTGGCGACCGGCAATGGCAATGCGTTTGTGGCTCAGGTCGTTCAGACTCTGGAGGTCGTTGCGGTCTGCGCGCCGGACAATGACCCCGCCAATGCCGTGCACGCTGCGGTCTCCCTGCTTGGCCACCACGGTGGCCAGTGCGCCGGAGAGCTGGCCCGTCTCCCGCAGTTTGATGTAGTGCGTGGGGTTGGTGAGCACAAAGTCCAGTTCGTGGCGGGCCAGTCCGGCTTCCAGTTCTCCGTCGCTCATGGGCAGGACACGCACCGGCACGCCACCCAGGTGCTGGGACAGGTAGCGGCCCAGCTCGCCGTACCGCTCCTGCATGACCGGCTTGGGGCGAAACGCAAACACACCCAGGGTGTAGGGGCGGTCCGCGCGATGGGGGGCGGACGATGGATGGACTGGCGTCTCCTGTGCACGGGCCTGTGCCAGCATGAACGCCAGCACCAACCCCAGCAACCAGGTCCATCTCCCGGGTCGCGCCATCCGTGCGTGCAACACCTGCATGTGTGTCTCGAACCTTGTGGTCTGTCGGGCTGCGCGTGGGCTTGTGACGCCAAGACCGCGCATGCCGAATTGCCTGGCATGGTATCAGCGCTGCACTGGGGCTGATGGGGTCACACCTGCCAGATGCGGGGTGGGGTGGATGTCATCTGCCAGGCCTGGTGTCGCCACACCTTCCAGGCGGCCTGAAACCCGGTCAGCACGGGCTCGGTCATGGGGGCCAGGCACCGGATCACCAGCAGGTGGGGATGGGGGCTGGTGGCGGCGCAGTGCAGGGTGGTGGGCAGCACGGCCCGCACCTCGTCCAGCAGGTGTTGGCGTTCCGCGGCGGTCCATGGGGTTCCGCTGGCC
>DASUON010000327.1:0-5208 GCA_036276615.1 Burkholderiaceae bacterium | reverse complement strand
AGCAACTGGCGTCCGATGTGCTCCGTACTCACGAAAGCAGCATGGGGTTGTTGGGTGACGCGGCCAAGACGTGCCGTTATGCCATGGATCGTCACCAGTGGGCGAAGCATTGGTTTCAAGCCATGCAAACGGCTCACAGTGAAGAGGCGTTTTGGGCCGCATCCGTGTTGTTTTTGAAGGTGGTGGATGCGCGTTTCGATGCTCTTCAGCAGGACACTCCCAAAGGCAGCGACGTTTTCAGCCAATGGTGGTGGTCTGTGGAGCGTCAGCTCAAAAATCGGTTTGACCGGTGGGCTGAGAAACGGAAGAAGACGTTGTTTGGGGCGGAAGTACCGACGCCCATATTCATGTTGGCTTCGCGGTGATGCATGAACTCGACGGGCGCAGGAATCTTCCTTCTTGGGCCCGTCCACCGGAGTGTTTCACTCGGTCTTGCGCAACGCCCGCTGGGGCGGGCCTACCATGGACAGGGGCGGTCGGTTGGCCGCCCATGAACCCATCTCATTGCAGGAGTTTTTTTCATGATTGCACGCACGTTGCTGGTGGCCGCCACCGCTTTGGCCTGGTCTTGCGGGGCCCAGGCCGACACGGTGGACCAGCTGATGCTCAAGGGCGGTTGCGTGGCGTGCCACGCCAAGGACAAGAAAACCGTGGGTCCGGCCCAGAAGGACATTGCCGCCAAGTACAAGGGGCAGGATGTGGTGGCCAAGCTGATGGAGCGTGTGCGCAAGGGCGGCTCGGGGGTGTATGGCCCCGTGGCCATGACGCCCACCGGCCCCGACAAGATCAGCGACGCCGACCTCAAAACCGTGATCGAAGCCATCCTGAAAATGTGAATGCCGTGCAAAGTCGGGCGCTGGGTCGGCGGGGCGGTGCGGCGGCGGCGTAGCATGGCGGCATGAAAGCAGGTTCTGCCCCCCATCGCAGTGCAGCGGCGCTGCCCGTACGCCCCATCGGTCCCCTGGACTGGAAGCGGCTGATCCAGTGGCTGGCCGACGACAAGGTCATTTCCGCCGATGAGGCCGACCGCACCCTGGCCCGCTGTTCGGCAGCGGAAAGCAGCCAGCCCCCGTTGCAGCGCCTCAGTGTGGTGGGCATGGTGCGTTCCAGCGACGGGGCCACCCTGTCCCTGGACGACCTGACCCAATGGCTGGCCCAGCATGTGGGCATGGAGTATTGGCGCATCGACCCGCTCAAGGTGGATGTGGGGCGGGTGGCCGATGCCATGTCCGCGGCCTATGCCGAGCGCCACAAGGTGCTGCCGGTGCAGGTCACGCCCACCGAGGTGGTGGTGGCCACGGCCGAGCCGGGCCTGACCGATTGGATTCCCGAGGTGGAGCGCCAGAGCAAGCGCACGGTGCGTCTGGTGGTGTCCAACCCGCTGGACATCAAGCGCTACACCGCCGAGTTTTTTGCCCTGGCCAAATCGGTGCGGGCGGCCACCAAGGCCGGTGCGGTGGCGCAGGCCAGCTTCGAGCAGTTGGTGGAGCTGGGCCGCAGCAACCGCCAGCTGGACGCCAACGACCAGGGCGTGGTGCAGGTGGTGGACTGGCTGTGGCAGTACGCCTTTGACCAACGCGCCAGCGACATCCACCTGGAGCCCCGGCGCGAGCAGGGGGTGATCCGCTTCCGCATCGACGGGGTGCTGCACCCGGTGTACCAGGTGCCCACGCCGGTGCTGGCGGCCATGACGGCGCGCATCAAGCTGCTGGGCCGCATGGATGTGGTGGAAAAACGCCGCCCGCAAGATGGCCGCATCAAGACCAAAGGCCCGCGGGGGGAAGAGGTGGAAATGCGCCTGTCCACCCTGCCCACCGCCTTTGGCGAAAAAACGGTGATGCGGATTTTTGATCCCGACACCACCGTCAAGACGCTGGACGCGCTGGGCTTTGCCGCCCACGACGCCCGCCGCTGGGAAGACCTGGTGCACCGCCCCCACGGCATCATTTTGGTCACCGGCCCCACGGGGTCGGGCAAGACCACCACGCTGTACTCCACGCTCAAGCGCCTGGCCACCGAAGAGGTCAACGTCAACACCATCGAAGACCCGATCGAAATGATCGAACCGGCCTTCAACCAGACCCAGGTGCAGACCCACCTGGACTTTGACTTTGCCCAGGGCTTGCGGGCGCTGATGCGGCAGGACCCGGACATCATCATGGTGGGCGAAATCCGCGACCTGCCTACGGCCGACATGGCGGTGCAGGCGGCGCTGACCGGGCACCTGGTGTTCTCCACGCTGCACACCAACGACGCCCCCTCGGCCATCATGCGGCTCATGGAGTTGGGCGTGCCGCCCTACCTCATCAACGCCACGGTGCTGGGCGTGTTGGCGCAGCGCCTGGTGCGCACCCTGTGCCCGCAGTGCAAGCAGCCCGACCCCGATGCCCGGCGGCAGGCGTTTGACGACGTCATCAAACCCTGGCAGGCCAACGGCCACTACGCGCCGTACAAGCCGGTGGGTTGTGTGGACTGCCGCATGACCGGCTTCAAGGGCCGCATGGGCTTGTACGAGCTGATGGCCTTGAGCGAGACCTTCAAAGACAAGGTGAACCGCGAGCCCAGCATGGACGCCCTGCGGCGCCAGGCCGTGGCCGACGGCATGCGGCCCTTGCGCGTGGGCGGTGCCATGCGGGTGGCCGAGGGCTTGACGACGCTGGACGAGGTGTTGCTGTGCACGCCCCCGCTGTCCTGATCGGTTGGGCCTTGTTAAGCTACGGGTATGTTGACAACTTACGGGTGTGACCCCTCATGAACGCCCAGGTTTGGGTCCAGGCCCTCACGCTGGGTGCCAGTTTGTGTGCCATGGGCTGGATGGTGGCGGCCGGGCCGCTGCATGTGTTTGCCCGCCCGTCCCGTGACTTTGTGGTCTTCAACGGGCTGGTGGCGGTGGCGTCGCTGGTGTGGTGGCCGCTGCCGGTGCTCAATGCGTTTCCCCCCACCTACCGGCTCACGCTGGGGCTGGTGGTCCTGCTGGCGGGCATGCAGTGGCTGTGTCTGGGCTTGCACAAGCTGCACGACTTCAAGGCCACCTATGCGGTTTCCCCCTTCATGCTGCCTTTCCTGGGGTTGGTGATGGCCGCGGTGGCCTGGGTGGATGGCAGCGGCCAGTCCATCCTGATGGCCGCTTGCGGGGCCTGCCTGTGGATGCTGGGGGTGACGGTGCAGCAGGGCTTTCCGTCCATTGCCGCATCGGCCGGGGTGTCGGCGGCGCGTTGGGCCTTGATGCCCGTGGGCATGGCCGGGTTTGCCTGGATTGGGGGCATGGTCTGGGCCGGGTTGCGTGTCACGCTGCTTTCGGGCGGGGCGGGACAGGGCGGGGCGGCAGACATCCTGGGGGTGCCTTTTGCCCTGGTGTGGCTGGTGACCTGGGCACTGATCAACGGCACGTTGCTGGGGCTGGTGATGCTCAAGCTGATCGACAAGATCCGCGACCTCAGCACCGAAGACGACCTGACCGGTGCCATGAACATGCGCACCTTCATCAACCTGCTCAATGCCGAGCGTGAGCGCCTGCGCCGCCACCCGCAGATGCAGACTTTGGTGGTGTGCCAGATTGACCAGTACGACGCCCTCAACCGTCAGTTGGGCTTTGCCGCCGGAGATGCGGCCTTGCGCCATGTGACGGGCGTGATCGGTCGAAACCTGCGCAAGACCGACCGATTGGCCAGTTCCCTGCAGGGTGAGCTGCTGCTGTTCTTGCCTTCCACCCCGGCGGTGGGTGCCACCCTGGTGGCCGAGCGCACCCAGGCCACGGTCAAGGCCAACCCCATGTTGTGGCGTGGGCAAGCCATCAACCTCACCCTGAGCATGGGGCTGGCCAGCTGGGACGACGGCAGCATGACGGTCGATGCCCTGGTCGAATCGGCCAGTCAGGCGGCGCTGCGGGCCCGCCGGGAAGGGGGCGCACGCATCCGGCTGGCTTCGTCCGAGTCGGCGGCCCTGCCGTCCCGCTTCCAACCGTCGGGTAGTACACCGTTGACTGCCGCTCGTCCCGTCGCCTGATTGCGCATGATCCCCATCAAAACCGAGTCCGCCTGGCGTGGCACCGCCGATTGCCGCACCTGTGGCATCCGGGACATGGTGCTGTTTGCCGACTTGCAAGCGGACGATTTCAACCTCATCCACTCCCCCATCGACGACCTGGAGTTCAACCCCGGCGACAGCCTGTTCCACATGGGTGAGGCGGCCTCCAGCCTCATGACCTTGCGAACGGGCATGGTCAAGCTGGTGCGCAACATGCAGGACGGTCGCCAGCGCATCGTGCGGGTGCTCAGCCCTGGCGATGTGATCGGTCTGGAGGCCTTGTTTGTGTCCGCCTACGAGACCGAGGCCGTGGCCTTGCAGAACGTGAAGGTGTGTCGCCTGCCGGTGGACGTGATCCATCGCCTCAACCGCGAAACGCCGCGGCTGCACCAGCGCCTGATGGAGAAATGGCACCAAAGCCTGCGCGAGGCCGACGACTGGCTGGCCGAGCTGAACTTCGGCAATGCCCGCCAGCGCCTGGCGGGTCTGGTGCTGAAGATGAACGAACGGCACGCCACCTCGGAGGACAGTGACTTGGTCACCCTGTTTTCGCGTGAGGACATGGGCTCCATGCTCAACCTGACACTGGAAACCGTGAGCCGTGCCCTGAGCGCGTTCATCCGGGAAGGTGCGTTGGAGCCGGTGGACAGGCAGGGGCGCAGCTACCGGATTCGGGATCGATCGCTGCTGTCGAAGTCTTGAATCCAGGGTAAACCCTGGTGTTGGTGTATGTGTTTACCACAGGCCCGCTGAAGGCCAAGCGCTCCCACAATCGGTCGGTCTGTATTTTCTGAGGAGACCGATGTGACGATCAAAAGCCAGCGCGATTTCGGCGCAGGCCTCATGTTCACGGTGGTGGGTGGTGGTTTTGCCTATGGTGCCACCACCTACCAAGTGGGTGATGCCGCCCGCATGGGGCCCGGTTACTTTCCACTGATGCTGGGGGTCATCCTGGCGTTGATGGGTTTGGCCGTGCTGGCCAAGTCGTTTGTGCACGGCTCGCCCGACGGCGACAAGATCGGGGCCATTGCCTGGCGTCCCCTGAGTTTTGTGCTGCTGGCCAACGTGGTGTTTGGCGTGCTGCTCGTTGGCCTGCCCAGCATCGGTTTGCCTGGCATGGGTCTGGTGGTGGCCATTTTTGGATTGACCTTCATTGCCAGCCTGGCGGGGGATGACTTCCGC
>DASUON010000326.1:0-4424 GCA_036276615.1 Burkholderiaceae bacterium | reverse complement strand
GCAGCCACCCCACAGCCCACCCGCCCCACCCCGCTGAGGTGCTGTGGGGTCACCACGGGTGCGGGGGGCATAGCTCAGGCATGCTACTACACTTTTAATAGCTGCTTACGCTTTCAATGAAAGCGATAGGTGCGGTTTTCGCTTGAGATGTCCCACGCAACCCACGGGTGGCTGCAGGCGGTGGGGGCGCGGGGCGCGGCAGTGGGGTGTGGGGGCGCACATGCGCAGCCGAGAAGCACAGGGCGGCGGGACGCACGCGCAGCGTGCTTCGTCATCTGACTTGTCGCGGTTGTTTGAACAGAGCTTTGCGCAGCAAAGCGGCGTGAGTTCCGCGACGCTCCCGCCGCGCGAGCATCGCAGGGAACCCCGAAGGGGCCAGCATCCAAGCCCCCACACCCCACTGCCGCGCCCCGCGCCCCCACCGCCTGCAGCCGCCCGACACCCCCCCCACACATTCCCGACAAACCCGACAAGCCTCCATCCCCCCAAACAGACGCCTTCCCCACAAAGCCAACAAACCAAGCCCGCAAAACACCGTTTCCACCCGTGGCACCGAAGTTGCAAAAGGCCACCCCGTCACCCCCTGACAGGAGCGCAACATGCCGGATCGCAGCCCACCCCTCCACCCCGCCAGTGCCGCCCCGCTCGTGTACCTGGACTACGCCGCCACCACCCCGGTGGATCGCCGTGTGGCCCAGAAGATGTGGCCCTACCTCACCGAGATGTACGGCAACCCCGCCAGCCGCTCGCACGCCTACGGCTGGGCCGCGGAAGAGGCGGTGGAACTGGCCCGCGAACAGGTGTGTGCCCTCATCAACGCCGACCCGCGCGAAATCGTCTGGACCAGCGGGGCCACCGAATCCAACAACCTCGCCATCAAGGGCGCGGCGCAGTTCCACAAAGGCAAGGGCCGCCACCTGGTGACCGTGGCCACCGAACACAAGGCCGTGCTGGACAGCATGCGCGAGCTGGAGCGCCAGGGCTTTGAAGTGACCGTGCTGCCCGTGTTGTCCAGCGGCCTGCTGGACCTGGACGTGTTTGCCACCGCCCTGCGCCCCGACACCGTGCTGGCCTCGGTGATGATGGTCAACAACGAAACCGGCGTCATCCAGGACGTGGCCGCGCTGGGTGCCATCTGCCGCCGCAAGGGTGTGCTGTTCCATGTGGATGCCGCCCAGGCGGCGGGCAAGGTGGCCATTGACCTGGAGCAACTGCCCATCGACCTGCTCTCGCTCTCGGCCCACAAGATCTACGGCCCCAAGGGCATTGGCGCGCTGTACGTGCGGCGCAAGCCCCGCGTGCGCATCGAGGCGCAAATGCACGGCGGCGGCCACGAGCGCGGCATGCGCTCGGGCACGCTGGCCACGCACCAGATCGTGGGCATGGGCGAGGCCTTCTGGCTGGCCCGCGAAAACATGGAGGCCGACAACGCCCGCATCCGCAGCCTGCGCGACCGCCTGTGGGTCGGGTTTGCGGGTCTGAAGGAAGTGGCCCTCAACGGCGACCTGGAGCGCCGCGCCCCGCAGTACCTGAACGTCAGCTTCAACTACGTGGAAGGCGAGTCGCTGCTGATGGGCATGAAAGAGGTGGCCGTGTCCTCCGGCTCGGCCTGCACCAGTGCCAGCCTGGAGCCCAGCTACGTGCTGCGCGCCATGGGCCGCAGCGACGAGCTGGCCCACAGCTCGGTGCGCTTCTCGCTGGGCCGCTTCACCACGGTGGAGGAGGTGGATTCCACCATCCGCGTGGTGACCGACGTGGTCAACCGCCTGCGCGCCATGAGCCCGCTGTGGGACATGGTGCAGGCCGGCATCGACCTCAACACCATCCAGTGGGCGGCGCACTGACGCGCCTTGCCCGCACCGCCTTCTTCAACCTCCCCGGAGCCCCGCCATGGCCTACAGCGACCAAGTCATCGACCACTACGAAAACCCCCGAAACGTGGGCGCGTTCGAGGGTGACGACCCCAACGTGGGCACCGGCATGGTGGGTGCCCCCGCCTGCGGCGACGTGATGCGGCTGCAAATCCGCGTCAACGCCCAGGGCGTGATCGAAGACGCCAAGTTCAAAACCTACGGCTGCGGCTCGGCCATTGCCTCCAGCTCGCTGGTGACCGAGTGGGTGCGCGGGCGCACGCTGGACGACGCCCTGGCCATCAAGAACGCTGACATCGCCGAAGAACTGGCCCTGCCCCCGGTCAAGATCCACTGCTCCATCCTGGCCGAAGAGGCCATCAAGGCCGCCGTGGCCGACTACCGCGCCCGCCACCCCGGCACCGGCGCTGCGGGCCTGTCCGAACAGCCCGCCTGCACCCCCACAGGCCATTGAGGCGACAGCCCTCAGCCGCTGCCCCCCGCCATTCCCCACTCCCAGGAGCCCACCATGCAGACCGCCTCCGACGCCACCCCCGCTTCCAACGCCTCCGCCATGGGCGCCATGCCCCAGCTGCTGGAGTTCACCCCCCAGGCCGCGGCCCGGGTGGCCGAGCTGATCCAGGAAGAGGGCAACCCCGAGCTCAAGCTGCGCCTGTACGTCACCGGCGGGGGCTGCTCGGGCTTCCAGTACGGCTTTGCGTTTGACGACCAGGTGGCCGAGGACGACACCCTCATCGTCACCGAAGGCGTGGCCCTGGTGGTGGACGCCATGAGCCAGCAGTACCTGTTCGGGGCCCGTGTGGACTTCGAGGCCGGGCTGGAGGGCGAGCGTTTTGTCATCCACAACCCCAACGCCCAGACCACCTGCGGCTGCGGCAGCTCGTTCTCGGTTTGAGCGTTTTTGCAGGAAAGGCGGCACCCCATGTCCGTGACCCTCACCCCCGCCGCTGCGCGGCACGTGTCCAAGTCCCTGGCCAAACGCGGCGGCGGCGTGGGCCTGCGCCTGGCGGTCAAGACCAGCGGCTGCTCGGGCTTTGCCTACGCGCTGGAGTTTGTGGACACGCCCAACCCCGACGACCAGTGCTTTGAATCGCACGGCGTGCAGGTGGTGGTGGACCCCCGCAGCCTGGGCATGCTGGACGGCACCGAGCTGGACTTTGTGCGCGAAGGCCTGAACGAAGGCTTCAAGTTCAACAACCCCAACGCCAAGGCCAACTGCGGCTGCGGTGAAAGTTTTGCAGTCTGAACATGGCACTGCTGCAAATTGCCGAACCCGGCCAGAGCGCGGCACCGCACCAGCACAAGCTGGCCGCGGGCATCGACCTGGGCACCACCAATTCGCTGATCGCCACCGTGCAAAGCGCCGTGGCCCGGGCCTTGCCCGATGAGGACGGTGCTTTGCTGCTGCCCTCGGTGGTGCGCTATTTGCCCGGCAACGGCCTGGTGGTGGGGCGCGAGGCGCAGCAGGCCCAGGCCGAGGACCCGCAGAACACCATCGTCTCGGTCAAACGCTTCATGGGCCGCACCCTGGCCGACCTGAAGGAAGCCGCCGGGCTGCCCTACCGCTTCACCGACGCACCGGGCATGGTGGGCATTGCCACCGTGGCGGGTGAACGCTCGCCCGTGCAGGTGTCGGCCGACATCCTCACCTCGCTGCGCGAGCGGGCCGAGTTCACGCTGGGCGGACCGTTGAGCGGCGTGGTCATCACCGTGCCCGCCTACTTTGACGACGCCCAGCGCCAGGCCACCAAGGACGCCGCCCGCCTGGCCGGGCTGAACGTGCTGCGCCTGCTGAACGAACCCACCGCCGCCGCCATTGCCTACGGGCTGGACAAGGCCGCCGAAGGCACGTTTGCGGTGTACGACCTGGGCGGCGGCACGTTTGACATTTCCATCCTGCGCCTGAGCCAGGGCGTGTTCGAGGTGCTGGCCACCGGGGGCGATTCGGCCCTGGGTGGCGACGACTTCGACCACGCCATTGCCCAGTGGTTTTGTGCCCAGCATGGCGTGGCCGGGCTGGCCGCGCTGGCGCCCGCTGCGCAGCGCAGCCTGCTGGCGGCGGCCCGGGCCGCCAAGGAGCGTCTGTCCGACCACGACACCGCCCCCGTGGCCCTGCAAGGTGCTTGCGGCCAGGCCTTGCAGGCCATCCTGTCGCGGGCGCAGTTTGCCGAGCTGGGCGCACCGCTGATGGCCCGCACCCTGTCGGCCACCCGCCGCGCCCTGCGCGACGCGGGGCTGGAGCGCGACGACATCACCGGCGTGGTGTTGGTGGGCGGCTCCACCCGCATGCCCATTGCCCGCGACGCCGTGCGCGACTTCTTTGGCCGTGAGCCGCTGGCCGACATCGACCCCGACCAGGTGGTGGCCATCGGCGCGGCCTTGCAGGCCAACGTGCTGGTGGGCAACGGCAGTGGCGACCAGTGGCTGCTGCTGGACGTGTGCCCGCTGTCGCTGGGCCTGGAAACCATGGGCGGGCTGGTGGAAAAAATCATCCCCCGCAACTCCACCCTGCCGGTGGCGCGGGCGCAGGAGTTCACCACCTTCAAGGACGGG
>DASUON010000325.1:0-2793 GCA_036276615.1 Burkholderiaceae bacterium | reverse complement strand
GAAAGCCTGCCGGACATGCGGCGTTACCACCGCGTGCTGTTGCTCACCGACAAGGCCGATTCGCTGACCTGGTTCACCGAGCGCTTCCTGCAACGCCTGCTGAAGGAGCACAAGGGCCAGGAGGCCCTGAAAGCCCACCTGGCCACCGTGGCCAAGCTGCCCGACCTGGTGCTGGAGTCCGCCGACCTGACGCTGGCCCTGGCGCAACTCGCGTGGAAAGGACTGGACGACAAACACACCCTTCACCTGCTCAAGGCGTTTGACAAGCGTTACCCCCGCCATGCAGCCATTCCCGCGGCCTACGAGCTGATTGCGCGTGTTCTGCACCAGGGCCTGGGCCGCACCGCACAAGCCCTGACCGTGCTGCGCACGCTGCAAAGCCGCTACCCCCAACACCCCGCCACCCAGGAAGCGGCGTGGATGTTGCGCGAACACACCGCCCCGGGCACCCCGGCCAACGCCTGAACGCCCCTGGCGGGGCTTGCCCCGCTAGGAGCCTGTCGGACTGGGCGTGCCACTCAGCAGCAGCTGGGTGACCGGAGCATCCGGGGCATGGGTGCGCAAGGCGGGCACCCAGGTTGCAGCCGCTTCAAACTGGCGGTGGTGCACCAGACCTTCCACCAGCTGCAGCAAGGTGTCGCGCCACCGGGGATGCACCGGGTCGCGGCGCGCCAGGGCCCGCGCCAGGTGCTGGGCGTCGTCCCAGGCTTGCAGCTTCACGAACACGTCCACCAAGTGAACCAGGGTGCCCGCGTTCAAACGCATGCCGGGCCGGGCCAGCTTCAAGTAGGTGTGGTAGTGGCTGTGCAGGGCACGCCGGGCCGCCGGGTCGGCGGCAGGCTGGTTCAACAAGCCCTTGGCGGCGGCATGGAACTCGTCGCTGGCCGGAAAGTGCTGCGCCACCGCAAACCACGATGGCCAGACCTCGCCATCGCGAGGGGCGAGCCGGGCCACCCGCTCCCAGGCTTGGCTGGCGGCGGCGTAGTCCAGCGCGTCGGTCAGTCGCCATGCCCTTTCCTTGGCCGCATCCACCTCGCTGGGTTCAGAAGGGGTTGCCATGAGGTTGGCCGGGGCTTCCAGCTTCTTCACGGTCAGCAAGCCCCCCATCAGCACTGCCCCACAGGCCAGGCCGCCCAGGTGGGCCATGTAGTCCACCCCGCCCGGGCTCAGCCACTGCTGCAGGGCCTCGTGTGCCATGTAGACCGGCAGCATCACCACCGCAGGCCATTTGGCGTGGTTGAAATAGAAAAACAGCATGTAGAAGAAGTTGATGCGCCGCAGCCGGTACATGACGACGTACATCGCCATCAGCCCGGAAATGGCCCCCGACGCCCCCAGGCCCAGGCCCGGCGTTCCCCCGTGCGACAGCAGCGACACCACCGAGGCCCCCATGCCACACAGCAGGTACAGCAGCAGGTAAAGCCCCGGGCCCAGCGCCACTTCCAAGGTGAACCCGAACAGGAACAGGAACACCATGTTGCCCATCAGGTGCCCCACATCGGCGTGCAGGAAGGTGGCGGTCAACCAGGTTTCGGGGTGGGCGGTGACCGGACGGCCGAAGTTCATGGCCCAGCGCCAGCTGAAGGGCTGCGGCTCCAGGGGGGTGAACAAGGCGCGTCGGCCCTGCCAGTCGGCGTGGCGGGGATCGTCTTTCGCCATCACCTCGCCCGCCAGCAGCGCTTGCCGAAACGCCTGTTGTGCCCACATGTGCTCGTACAACGGGGCCACATGGCCTTGCTTCCAGGCTTGGCGCATCAGGTCAATGTGGCGCTTTTGCTCGGGCGTGCGGGCCTGGCGCTGCAAGTGGTCCAGGTACAGCGGGATTTCGATGGGGGCCAGGCCACTGCGTTCGTAGTGCGCCGCATTGATTTCGACCCGCCGATCCTCAGGGGCTTGCCAGCCCCAGTAGATCAGCATGTTGACCACGATCAGCAGCACGGTCATCCAGGGGGGTGAACGCCAGGTGGGTTTGTTGGCAAGGGGAATGGCAATGAACATGGCTCGTGTGACAGCGGGCGGTTAAAAAAATACATCACCTCAACTCAGCGGCTTCAACAACTCCCGCACATCGTCCTCGGTGAACAGCGGTTGCTTGCGCCCGGTGGCGCCGCTGTAGATCTCGTTGGCCAGTTCGGCTTTGCGGGCTTGCAGCGCCAGGATGCGCTCTTCGATGGTGCCCTGGGCCACCAGCTTGATGACCCACACGCTTTGCGTCTGGCCGATGCGGTGGGCGCGGTCGGTGGCCTGGTTTTCGGCGGCGGGGTTCCACCAGGGGTCGAAGTGGATCACCGTGTCGGCCTGCGGCAGGTTCAGCCCCACGCCACCGGCTTTCAGGCTGATGAGGAACACGGGCACCTGCCCGCTGGTGAAGCGCTCGATCACCTCGTCACGCTTCTGCGTCTGGCCGGTGAGCTTGACCCACTCGATCTTGGCCTTCTTCAGCTCGTCCTCGATCAGGCTGAGCATGCTGGTGAACTGCGAAAACAGCAGCACCCGGCGGCCTTCGGCCAGCATCTCGGGCAGCATGTCCATCAGTTGTTCCAGTTTGGCCGAGGTCTTGACCTTGGCCGCCGCTGGGGTCTTGACCAGGCGCGGGTCGCAGCACACCTGGCGCAGCTTGAGCAGCGCATCCAGAAACACGATTTGCGACTTGGCCAGCCCCTTGTCGGCAATGGCGTCACGCACGGCTTTCTCCATGCTCAGGCGGATGGTTTCGTACAGGTCGGCCTGCTTGCCGTCCAGCTCCACCGTCATGACCGACTCCACCTTGGGCGGCAGCTCGTGCGCCACCAG
>DASUON010000324.1:0-8813 GCA_036276615.1 Burkholderiaceae bacterium | reverse complement strand
GCACCAGTTTGTGCGCATCGGTGCCCACGCCATGACGGCCATGTGTTCGCTGCTGTTTGCCGACGTGCCCCCGTTTGTCATGTGCCAGGGGCAACCGGCGGCAGGCCGTTCCATGAACTTTGAAGGCTTGCGCCGCCGCGGTTTTTCGGCCGAGCGCATCGGTGCGGTGAAGGCCATGCACAAGGCGTTGTACCGCGACGAACTGACCCTGGCCCAGGCGCGGGATGCCATTGCAGCCCTGCCCGAACGTTTCCCCGAAGCCGTGCCCGACGTGCAGAGCATGTGCACGTTTTTGGATGGGGTGTCGGCCCAGCGCGGCATCGTGCGCTGACGGTCGACCACGTGAGCTGATTCGCACCGGTGTTGCGTCTGTTTGTTTCCCGGCACACGCTGTTGTCATGAGTTCTCTGCCTCCTTCTTCTGCGGCTTCAACGTCGGCGCCTGACTTGGCGTGGGTGGCGGGTGAGGCCTCCGGTGACCTGCTGGGCTCGGTGGTGTTGCGGGGCCTGCGAGCACGGCATTCTGAATGGACCTCGGCAGGCATTGGTGGTCCCCAGCTGGTGGCCCAGGGGTTCAACGCCTGGTGGCCCAGCGACAAGCTGGCGGTGCGGGGTTACGTGGAGGTGCTGCGGCACTACCGCGAGATTGTGGGCATCCGCGAACAGCTCAAGCAGCGCCTGCTGGCTGCGCCGCCCCGCGTGTTTGTGGGGGTGGATGCTCCTGACTTCAACCTGGACCTGGAAGCCTCACTGCGAGCACAGGGCATTTCCACCGTGCACCTGGTGTGCCCGTCCATCTGGGCGTGGCGACCCGAGCGGGTGAGCAAGCTCAAGGCCAGTGTGGACCACGTGTTGTGCATCTTCCCGTTTGAGCCGGAACTGCTGGCCCAGCATGGCATTGCGTCCACCTACATCGGTCACCCGCTGGCCCCGTTGATTCCCATGGCGCCCGACCGGTCTGTGGCTCGCACGGCCTTGGGGCTGCCCGCCGACGCGCCCGTGGTGGCGCTGTTGCCGGGCAGCCGCCGCTCCGAGGTGGACTACCTGGCTTCAAGGTTTTTTGAGGCTGCAGCGCTTATTCTGAAAGCGCAGCCTGCTACACATTTTGTATTGCCCACCTTGCCCGCCTTGCGGACCATCGTCGAGGCCAAGCTGCAGGCCCTGTGCCGCCAAAGCGCCGTGGGCCGTGCGTTGCAGGGGCGGGTCACGGTGTGCAATGGCCAGTCGCACGCGGCCTTGGCCGCTTGCGACGTGACGCTGATTGCCAGCGGCACCGCCACGCTGGAGGCGGCGCTGTTCAAGCGCCCCATGGTCATTGCCTACAACATGAACTGGTTGAGCTGGCAAATCATGCGCCGCAAGAAACTCCAACCCTGGGTGGGGCTGCCCAACATCCTGTGCCGTGACTTTGTGGTGCCCGAGCTGTTGCAAGACCAGGCCACGCCCCAGGCCCTGGCCGATCAGGTGCTGGCGTGGTTCCGCCAGCCCGAGCGGGTGGCCGCGGTGCAACAACGTTTTACCGCCTTGCACCACACGCTGATGCGCGACACCGAAGCCCTGGCGGCGGACGCCATCGAGCGCTGCATGCGCCCCGCGTCCCCCGCGGTGGGAGGGATGGCGTGAGCGCTGCCCGACCCACGGCGGCGCAGAAAGGGCGCGCTGCTGCAGGCAAATCTCGCCCCAAGCGCAAGCCCCGCGCCCAGGCTGAACCTGTTCAAACCCCCTTGTGCTGGGATGTCCCGGGTCTGTTGGCCGGGGTGGACGAAGCCGGACGCGGACCGCTGGCCGGACCGGTGGTGGCCGCCGCCGTCATCCTGGACGACCACAACCCCATTGCTGGCTTGGCCGATTCCAAAAAACTGACGGCGGCGCGCCGGGATGCGTTGTTCGACGAGATTCGAGCCAAGGCCCTGTGCTGCTCGGTGGCTCTGGCCTCGGTGGAGGAAATCGACCGCCTCAACATCCTGCAAGCCACCCTGCTGGCCATGCAACGCGCGGTGGAGGGCTTGCGCCTCAAGCCGCACAAGGTGCTGGTGGATGGCAACCGCCTGCCGCGCCTGGACGTGCTGGCCGAAGCCATCGTCAAAGGCGACGACAAGGTGCCTGCCATTTCCGCCGCCTCCATCCTGGCCAAGGTCACCCGCGACCGCATGCTGCTGGAGCTCGACCAAGCCCATCCGGGCTACGGCTTTGCCCGCCACAAGGGGTATGGAACGGCCGAGCACCTGGAAGCCCTTGGCCAGTTGGGGGCTACGCCCCACCACCGGCGCTCGTTTGCGCCGGTGGCCTGGGTCATTGACCGCCCCCCGCAGTGAGCATTCGGGGCGTGGGGCGTCGTCACACGGCGTGCTGATCCGCGGGGGCTTCGGTTCGCGAAGGGGTGCGCGCCACTTTGAAGAATGTCATGGCTTGGGCCAGTTGTTGCCCGTGCGCCTTCAGGGTCGTGGCTGCTGCGGCACTTTGCACCGCCAATTCGGCGTTTTGTTGGGTGGCTCGATCCAGGTCGAACATCGACCGACTGACCTGTTCCACTTCGGTGCTTTGTTCGATGCTGGCATTGCGAATCTCGGCCATGACATGGTTCACCCGCTCGATGGCCTGGACCACATCCTCCATGGTGCGTCCAGCCTGGTCGATCAGGGTGCTTCCTGCATCCACCCGCTCGACGCTGGAGTTGATGAGTGCACTGATCTCTCGGGCGGCTGCAGCGGAACGTTGCGCCAAGTTGCGCACCTCTGAGGCCACCACCGCAAACCCCCGGCCTTGCTCGCCCGCGCGAGCCGCTTCAACAGCGGCGTTGAGGGCCAGGATGTTGGTCTGAAAGGCAATGCCGTCAATCACACCGATGATGTCGGCAATCTTCCGCGCACTGCCATTGATCTCCTGCATCATGACCACTGCTTGCCCCACCACGGCTCCCCCTCGGGTTGCCACGGTGCTGGCCTGATGGGCCAATTCGCTGGCCTGGGCGGCACTGTCGGCATTGCGTTTGACGGTGGTGCCCAGCTCTTTCACGGTGGCCGCCGTTTGCTCCAATGACGCGGCTTGCTGTTCGGCGCGCTGACTTTGCTGGGTGTTGTCTGTCGCAATTTCGGTGGACCCCAGGGCGATCCGTTGGCTGACATCGATGACCCGCAGCACGGTGTTTTCCAGCGACGACTGCATTCGAGCCATGGCGGCAATCACGCTGCCAGGAGACTGTTCTTTGGCCGCAATGTGCAAGGTCAAGTCGCCATCGGCCACGGCATTGGCCACCCTCACCACCTCCCGGACATCGGCGCCCAACTGGCGGTGCAGGCTTTTGAGGGTGTGCCAGCCCAGGAAGACGCCCAGCGCAATGGCCAGGACCAGATCACCCAGGGTCCACCGTGTGGCGCTGTCGGCCATGGCATGGCTGGCGGCCACGGTTGAGGCGGTCCATTCGGCACTGCGGCTGACCAGTGCGGAGACTTCGGCATCCAGTTCGTCTCGCGAAGCGTTGATCAGGTGGTAGGACGGGATGTCGGTGGCGCTGTCCGCGGCCACATGGCGGGACGCCAACGCCAGCCAGGTGTTGACCTTGTCGGAAACACTCTGGGTGTCACGCTGAAGGTCGGCGGGTGCTGTGGTCTGCAAGGCCTGCATGGACTCACGCAGCAGCTGCGCTTGGCGGTTGAAGTGCGTGCGCTGTGTGGCGGCGCTGTCGGCATCATCAAAGGCCATGGCGTTCTTCAGGGCTTGTTCGGTGCTCAGGAAGGCCGCCCAGAGCCGATGGCTGTCGTTGGACAGGTGGCCGCTGGCCACCACGTCGTCGGTGGCGGACGACAGTCTGGAGACTTGGTACAGCGATTGGGCACCCTGTACCGCCAGCAGAGCGAGCAGAAGGCCAATGCTCAGGTAGATTCGTTGGACAAAGTTCATGTTCAGTGCGAGGGCAAGTTGGGCATGGTCAGGGTGGCCTGTGGGCTGGAGAGGCTGCGCAAGAACGCCACCAAATCCCCAGTCTCCTGTGCAGTCAGTTCAATGGGCTTCATCAGCGGCGAACGAGATGGACGTGCTTGTCCACCCGTGACGTAGTGCGCAACGACGGCCTCCAGAGAGCCCACTTGACCGTGGTGCATGTAGGGCGCGCGCGCGGCAATTTCCCTCAGTCCTGGTGTTTTGAACGCGTGCAAGTCCTTTGCCTCTTGGCTGACGTTCATGCGGCCTTTGTCTTCGGTGTCCAAACCAATGTCATGGAACTGGTGATCGGTGAAGTTCCAGCCTGTGTGGCAGCTGGCACATTGGGCCTTTCCGGTGAACAAGGCAAAACCACGCTTGACCTCCGCGCTGACCGCCTTGGCGTCTCCCCGAGCCCAGCGGTCAAACGGGGTGTCCCCAGTGACGATGGTCCGTTCATACGTGGCCAGGGCCTTGAGCAGGGTGGTTTCAGACAACCCGTCTTGTGGGAACGCTTTTGAAAATGCGGATACATAGCCATTCACCTGCTTCAGGCGGGCGACGGCGGTGGGCAGTGGCAAGTCCATTTCAACCGGCGCTTCAATGGGGCCGCGGGCCTGAGCTTCGAGTGAAGGGGCGCGGCCATCCCAGAAGAATTGCTTGCCCCACGCCAAGTTCAGCACGGTCGGGGCATGGCGACCGAGCGGCTTGCCTCCGGCTCCAATGGCCGTGGCAAAGGGGACTTCCCAGCCAAAACTGGGATTGTGGCAACTGGCGCAGCTGAGGTTCTTGTCCCGAGACAGCCGAGGGTCGAAAAACAGCATCTTGCCCAACGCGGCCTTTTCCGGCGTGTAGGGGTTGTCTTTGGGGAACGGGATGGAGTCGGGTCGGCGGTACGCCTGACGTTGGGCGTCGGTCATGTCTTGCGCCCAAGCAGAGGTGGCCAACCCACCTTGCAGCGCAATCCAACCCGACAAAATGACATGAAAGGCCCTGAATGAGAAATGCATGCTGAATGGTTGAGCAAAAAAATGACGGAAGTCTAAACATGATCCAACCGCCAGCCATTGGGTGTTACCCCGCCCCGAACGCGCACGTTCCGACTGAGCCGCTTTCTGTGCGGGGATGTGATGTGTGGCTTTGAATAGGAACGACAATCCCTCTCCATATGTCTTCCCATGCTTCGGAACCCCAATTCATCACCTCCCGCGACAACCCGCTGATCAAGCGCCTGCGCCAGCTTTCGCGCGACAGCACGGCCTACCGCAAGCTGGGCCAGGTGTGGCTGGAAGGCGATCACCTGGGGCGTGCTCTGTCGCAGCGGGGCGTGCAGCCCGCGGTGATGGTGGTTTGTGAGTCAAAATGGCCTCTGCCGCTTGATGTTATTGGTGATCGTGCTACCAAAACAGTGCTGATCCCCGATGCCTTGATGGGCGAGCTGACGGCGCTGGAATCCGCCACGTCCTTGGGTTTTGTGGTCGATCTGCCTGTCATGCCCTCCTTGGACGTGAATGCCCCCACCGTGGTGCTGGACCGCGTGCAGGACGCGGGCAACGTCGGCTCCATCTTGCGCAGTGCGGGGGCCTTCGGGTTCAAGCAGGTGGTGGCGCTCAAAGGCACGGCGGCGCTGTGGTCCACCAAGGTGGTCCGGGCGGGCATGGGGGCGCATTTCGGGCTCCACCTGCTGGAAGGGCTGGAGGCCGATGCCCTGTCCGCACTCCAAGTGCCCTTGGTGGTGACCAGTTCCCATCAGGGGGATTGGGTGCACCACGCCCGCCTGCCGTGGCCTTGCGCGTGGGTCATGGGGCACGAAGGGCAGGGCGTGGGTCCCGAGCTGATGGCCAGGGCCCAGCACCACATCCGCATTGCCCAGCCCGGGGGTGAAGAATCCCTCAACGTGGCCGCCGCCGCGGCCATCTGCCTGCACGCCAGTGCCCCCAAACCATGAACCCCTTGCTGCTCACCCCGGTTGTTCGGTTTCACCGTCGGGTCCTTGGCCTGGTTTGTGTGCTGGTGTGGGGGGGCAGCGTGGGGTTGCAGGCCTGGGCAGCCGATCCGGGTGGGGCGGCTGTGGCGGAGAAGGTCGCCAATGCCCCGGCACCGGCCCGGTTTGAGGTGTTGGGTGACGGTCAGGAGTTGCTGGACCGCCGTGCCAAGCTGGTGTGGCGACGCTGTGTGGAGGGCATGCGCTGGACCGGTGCCACCTGCTGGGGTTTTCCGGATCGGCTGGACTTCCAGGCCGCCCAGGCCCGTGCGGCACGGGAGGCCAAGGCATCCGGGCTGAAATGGCGTTTACCGCACATCCCTGAGTTGCGGCTCATCATGCTCAAACCCGAGAGCACCGAAGTCAAAAGCGGGCCCGATCGGGGCAAACGTGCCCCCTGGGTGGATGCGCAGTGGTTCCCGGGCACGCCCGCCGAATGGCATTGGACGGCATCGTCCTCCATCCTTGGCGGCAATGTGAACATGTACAACTACGGCAACATCATGTCGGGCACCACGCCGGCCAACGTCAACCGGGTGTCGCCCCGGTCGGGCTGGGCCTTGAGCTTCGCCACCGGCGAGCCGGCCGGAGATGTCAACAAGCAGAACGAACTCGTGGTGAGGCTGGTCAGACCTGCTCCATGATGGGGCGGAAGCTATAATCAGCAGGTTTACCCGCAACCCGCTAAGCGCCCCTGCTGCGGTCGGTTCAGCCGTCACTCCCTTGTCCTTTTCGCACTTGTTCGCTGCCCGCGCTGTCAGAGCCGGGGGCGGCTTGAACGCACCAGGAAGAGGGGCTTCAGGGGTGCAGCCAACAGGAGAATCCCGTGCATCCCGTCCTTCCAAAAGCCATTCTCGCTCTGGCAGACGGCACGGTCTTTACTGGTCAGTCCATCGGTGCCCCCGGCCAGACCGTGGGCGAGGTGGTGTTCAACACCGCCATCACCGGCTACCAGGAAATCCTCACCGACCCCAGCTACTGCCAGCAGATCGTCACCCTGACGTATCCGCACATCGGCAACTACGGGGTCAATGAAGAAGATGTCGAGGCGCGCAAGGTGTTTGCCGCCGGCCTGATCATCAAAGACCTGCCCCTGCTGTCCTCCAATTTCCGCAAGACCCTCACACTGTCCGAGTACCTCCAGCGCGAGAACACCGTGGCCATCGCCGGGCTGGACACCCGTGCACTCACCCGCCGTTTGCGCACCCACGGTGCCCAGAACGGCTGCATCCTGGCGCTGGCCGAGGGTGAAGCCGTGACCGACGAAGCCAAGGCCCGCGCCGTGGCCGCTGCCCAGGCTGCGCCCAGCATGGCCGGTCTGGACCTGGCCAAGGTGGTGTCAGGCGCCCAAGGCTACGACTGGACCCAGACCGAATGGAAACTGGGCACGGGTTATGGTGAGCAATCCGCCCCCCGTTTCCATGTGGTGGCCTATGACTTCGGTGTGAAGTACAACATCCTGCGCATGCTGGCCGAACGTGGCTGCAAGGTGACCGTGGTGCCCGCTCAGACCCCCGCCGCTGAGGTGCTCAAGCACCAGCCCGACGGGGTGTTCCTGTCCAACGGCCCTGGGGACCCGGAGCCTTGCGACTACGCCATTGCCGCGGCGGCCGAGCTCATCGAAACCGGCATTCCCACCTTTGGCATCTGCCTGGGGCACCAGATCATGGCGCTGGCCAGCGGGGCCAAGACCTTCAAGATGAAGTTCGGCCACCACGGGGCCAACCACCCGGTCAAGGACCTGGACACGGGCCGCGTCAGCATCACCAGCCAGAACCACGGGTTTGCGGTGGACGAAAAGACCTTGCCCGCCAACCTGCGCCCCACGCATGTGAGCCTGTTCGATGGCACGCTGCAAGGCCTGGCCCGCACCGACAAGCCTGCGTTCTGCTTCCAGGGCCACCCGGAAGCCTCGCCGGGGCCGCACGACATCGCCTACCTGTTCGACCGCTTCATCGGTCTGATGGAAAAGGCCCGCTGAGCCCCAGGACCGCAGCACCATGTTTGGCATCACCGACCTCACCACCTATGTGCTGGGCACGATCTTCATCGTGCTGCTGCCGGGGCCCAACTCCATGTACGTGCTGTCCGTGGCGTCACGCCACGGCGTGGCGCAGGGGTACCGGGCGGCCAGCGGGGTGTTTGTGGGTGACACCATCCTGATGGTGCTGTCCGCGGCCGGCCTGGCCTCGGTGCTGGCGGCCACGCCCTGGCTGTTCATGCTGGTCAAGTACGCCGGTGCCATCTACCTGGGGTGGTTGGGCCTGTCCATGCTGCGCAGTGCATGGCTCTCGTGGCGTGGCAAGGCTCCTGCGGTAACCGCCGCTGTGGCGCATCCGGTGGCCACGCGCCCGTTCCAACGGGCCATGTCCATCAGCCTGCTCAACCCCAAGGCCATCTTTTTCTTCATCTCGTTTTTTGTGCAGTTTGTTGATGCAGCTTATGAGCATCCGGCCCTGAGCTTTCTGGTGCTCGGTGTCATTGCGCAGTTCTTCAGTCTGCTGTACCTCAGCGCGCTGATTTTTGCCGGGAACCAGCTGGCCGCGGTGTTTCGCACCCGCCGACGCCTGTCGGCCCTGCTGAACGCCTCGGTGGGCTGCCTGTTTGTGGGTTTCGGGCTGCGTCTGGCCCGCGCCACCACGCCCTGACTATGCAGTTGATAGCAAAGTATCTATATCAATCAAGCGCAATCAGCATTTATTCCTATTAATCTTATGGGCGGCACCGCGACAGAACATCCCTCACTCAATCGGTTCTCCATCGAAGGACTGCGTGGGGTCGGTCATGTTGAGCTGGATTTTCAGCCAGGCCAGCGGGTGTATACCCTGTTTGGATCCAATGGCGTTGGGAAAACAAAGTGTCTGGAGGCGTTGTTTCAGTTTTGGCTGCTCACATCGCATGCAGTCATGGGG
>DASUON010000323.1:0-5011 GCA_036276615.1 Burkholderiaceae bacterium | reverse complement strand
GCCAACCCCAACGCCTTCTGGTGGCCCACCCCGCCGTTTGCCGGGTATCCGCAGGTGCAGATGTCGTCCGGGCCGCTCAAGGGCTTGCTGGTGGGCATGAACCAGAAGAGCACCCGCACCCTGCTGATGCACTTTGACTTGCGGGGTGGCTTGATCACCGTGCAGATTGCCCGGGGACAGGCCCCCATGGTGGTGCGCTTCCAGCAGTTTCGCCGGTTGGATGTGGACGAGCCGGTGCACCCGGAGGTGCCCCAGCAGTCCGACCCGCACGCGGCGTTGCTGGCCCACCGGCCGGTGTCTCCTTTCTCGGTGGTGTACGTCGATGGGGTGGTGGCCGAGGGCAAGACCATCGGCCATGTGGAAATGGAGCAGGGGCTGTTCCTGTTTCCCCCCGTGGACGACCAGGGCACCGTGTCCCGGGTGTTCATCCCCAAGCAGGCCTACAAATCATTCTCGGTGGGGGAGCGGGTGGGGGAAATCCTGGTGGCCCAGGCCAAGGTGACGCCCAGCGAGATCCACCAGGCGGTGGCCGAGCAAGACCAGCTTCGGCGCCGAAAGCTGGGCGACGTGCTGGTGAGCCAGAACATCATCACGCCCGAGCAGCTGCTGGAGGCCATCGACATGCAGGCCCGCCTGCCCGTGATGCGCCTGGGCGAGTCGCTGGTGGCGCTGAACATGATCACCGAAGACCAACTGCGCGAGGCCCTGCAGCTGCAAAGCAAGGAGCAGGGGGTTCCGCTGGGCGAGCTGCTGGTCAAGAAGGGCCTGGTCACCCGCGAGAACCTGCAAACCGCCTTGGCCCACAAGATGGGCTACCCCTTGGTGGACGTGACCACCTTCCCCGTGGAAACGGCCGCGTGCAAGGCCGTGCCCCATGCCATGGCCGAGCGCCTGGAGGTGTTGCCCCTGCTGCTGCGCGACGGGCGGCTGGTGGTGGCCATGGAGGACCCCACCCGCCGCGCGGCCATCAGCGAGTTGGAGTTTTCCACCCAGTCCAAGGTGGTGGCCGCGTTGGCCAAGCTGGGGACGGTCAAACCGTCCTTGTACCAGGCCTACCTGCACCTGGGCCTGGATGCGGGCGGGCTTCGGGGCGACAGTGCCCCCGTGGATGGTTCTTCGCTGCTGGCGCAGATGCAGAGCGACGCCCCGGTGGAAGAACCCGAGGCCAACGACGATTCCGGTGCCATCCAGCAAAACGACAACCAGCTGGTGCGGCTGATCAACACCATGATCATCGAAGCCCACAACCAGGGGGTGTCGGACATTCACGTGGAGTGCCCCGCGGGCAAGGAAAAAATCCGCATCCGTTTCCGCAAGGACGGCCAGCTCAAGAACTACCTGGAGCTGCCGCCCAACTACCGCTCGGCGCTGGTGGCGCGCATCAAGATCATGTGCGACCTGGACATTTCGGAGCGCCGCCGCGCCCAGGACGGCAAGATCAACTTCGCCCGCTTCTCGCCCCAGCACAAGCTGGAGCTGCGGGTGGCCACCATCCCCACCGCCAACGGCGTGGAAGACGTGGTGATGCGTCTGCTGGCCGCCAGCAAGCCGCTGCCGCTGGACGGCATTGGCCTGTCGCCCCACAACTTCAAGCAACTCAGCTGGGCCGTGCAGCGCCCCTATGGCATGGTGCTGTGCGTGGGCCCCACCGGCTCCGGCAAAACCACCACCTTGCACTCGGCGCTGGGCTTCATCAACAACGAAACCACCAAGATCTGGACTGCCGAAGACCCGGTGGAAATCACCCAGCCCGGCCTGCGCCAGGTGCAGGTCAACCCCAAGATCGACTGGACCTTTGCCAAGGCGCTCAAGTCCTTCCTGCGGGCCGACCCCGACGTGATCATGGTGGGCGAAATCCGCGACGCCGAAACCGCGCACATGGCCATCGAAGCCTCGCTGACCGGCCACTTGGTGCTGTCCACCCTGCACACCAACAGCGCCCCCGAAACCATCACCCGCCTGCTGGACATGGGCATGGACCCGTTTAACTTTGCCGACTCGCTGCTGGCCGTGCTGGCCCAGCGCCTGGGGCGGCGCTTGTGCAAGGACTGCAAGGTGGGCAGCCCGGCCACGCCCGAGCAGGTGGACGAGCTGCTGGACGACTTCATGCACGTCTACGGCACCACGCCGCCGCGCACCCGCGAGGACGTGCGGGCCGAATGGCAGCAGCGCTTTGCCGAGAACGGCCAGCTTGTGCTCTACCGCCCGGTGGGCTGCGACAAGTGCGACCAGCGGGGCTACCGCGGCCGCGTGGGTTTTCACGAGCTGCTGACGGTGTCACGCCCGCTGCGCCGCATGATCCAAAAGGGCGAGCGGGCCGAAGAAATCCAGCGCCAGGCCCTGAGCGAAGGCATGCAGACGCTGCGCCAGGACGGCATCGAGAAGGTGCTGCAAGGCCTGACCAGCCTGGACGAGGTGAGGGCGGTCAGCAACGTGTGAGGGGAGCGGCCAGCAAGGCCTTGGCCGCCTCGATGCGCAGGTGCATGTCCACCGCCGGGTTGTTCATCACCTCCAGCAGGAACTGGCGTGGGTCGGTCACCGGTGGGCCGCTGGTCGCGGCGGGGGCCACGGGGGCAACCGATGCGGTGGGTGCGGATGGCGCTGCACCGCCAAAGGCAGTGGCTGACGGACGTGGTTGCAGCCGAGCCACCTCCGCCTCGGGCACGCTGCGCAGCCGTGCCAGCAGGTCGGCCTGGGCGTCGTCGCCGGGGGGCAGGTCCAGCCAGGGTTCGTCGGCAAACACGCTGGCCAGGTCGCGGGTGACAAAGGCCGCCCAGCGCTCGGGGGCCACTTGGCGTGGGGGCAACATGTCTTGCGTTGCGGCGGGCCACAGGTGCAGCCGGTCGGCGGGCACTTCGGCCAAGTAGCGGGCGCACAGTTGGGCCAGCAGGGCCTGGGCTTGGGCCTCGGGCACGGCGGCTTCCAGCGAGAACCACAGGTGCAGCCCGTCCTGACCCGACACGGCAATGGCGGGGGCGGGCCAGTCCAGGTCCGTCTGCACGCCTTCCCACACGCGGGCCAGCGTGCGCCAGTCGGCTGGGCGAGTCAGCTCCAGGCAGAGGGCGCGTGTGCCGGGCTCAGCTGCGGATTGGCTGGCGGGCGCGGGGTGGGCGCCGTACAGGCGCTGCAGTTCGGTTTGAAGGCGGTTCATGTTTTTGGCCTCTACCGCTTGATGTGAAAGCGAAATCAGCTATCAAAATAGGATTCGACATCGGCCCAGCTGCCCAGCACCGCGTGGGCCTGGTCAAACCGGTGGTGGGCCGACAGGGCGTTGGGCAGCGCCAGGCAGCGCAGCCCTGCCGCGGTGGCTGCTGTCACACCATGTTGGGTGTCTTCCACCGCCAGGCATTGCGAGGCGGCCAACCCCAGGCGTTGCAGGGCCAACAGGTAAACGTCGGGGGCGGGTTTGCTGTGGGGCACATCGTCCCCCGTGACCACGGTGGACACCCACGCCGCCAGCCCATGGTGCTTCAAGGTGGCGGCCACCCCTTCGGGGCCTGCGCCGGTGACGATGGCCAGCGGACGCCCCAGGTGGTGCCAGCGGCGCAACACGTCCAGGGCCCCGGGCATCAGCGGAAAAGCGCGGTCGGCGAGGTGGGCCAGGGTGGCGCGGTTCTTGGCCTCCACCAGCGCCTGGGGTGACACATCCAGCGCAAAACGCTGCACCAGATCGACGGCATTGGCCGGGGTGGGCACCCCGGCGTGGTGCTGGCGGTACTGCGCCTCGGTCAGGTTGACCCCCAAAGGGGCCAGCACCGCCTGCCACAAGGCCAGGTGCACGGGTTCCGAGTCGACCAGCGTGCCGTCGTGGTCGATCAGCAGGGCCTGGGTCAGGACACCACCACCTGGGCACCGTCACCTTGGGGGGCGATGGTGCCGATGGTGTACACCGCTTCGCCCAGTTCGCGCAGCGTGGCGGCCACGGCATCGGCTTGGGCCGCCGACACCACCACCACCATGCCGATGCCGTTGTTGAAGGTGCGGTTCATCTCGATGTTGTCGATGCCCGCCGTGGCCTGCAGCCAGGCGAACAGCTCGGTCTGGGGCCAGCTGCCAGCTTTGAGGTGGGCGGCCAGGCCGTCGGGCAGCACGCGGGGGATGTTCTCCAGCAGGCCACCGCCGGTGATGTGGGCCAGCGCCTTGATGCCGCCTTCTGCCGTGGGGTGCTTGGCCAGCGCGGCCAGCACGTTTTTCACGTACAGGCGGGTGGGCTCCATCACCGCGGCCTTGAAGGGCTTGCCGTCCAGGGTGGCGGGCACGGTGCCTGCCTCTTCGGCGCGGCTGATGCATTTGCGCACCAGGCTGAAGCCGTTGGAGTGCACGCCGGCCGAGGCCAGGCCCAGCACCACGTCACCGGCCTGCACGGTGGCGCCGGTGAGGATCTTGCTTTTCTCCACCGCGCCCACGGCAAAACCGGCCAGGTCGTATTCACCTGCGGGGTACATGCCGGGCATTTCAGCGGTTTCGCCACCGATCAGGGCGCAGCCGCTCAGTTCGCAGCCCTTGGCAATGCCACCCACCACGGCGGCGGCGGTGTCCACGTCGAGCTTGCCGCAGGCAAAGTAGTCGAGGAAGAACAGGGGTTCGGCCCCTTGCACCAGCACGTCGTTGACGCTCATGGCCACCAGGTCGATGCCCACGGTGTCGTGCATGTTCCACTCAAACGCCAGCTTGAGCTTGGTGCCCACGCCGTCGGTGCCGGACACCAGCACAGGCTCTTGGTAACGCTTGGGCACTTCGAACAGGGCACCAAAGCCGCCAATGCCGGCCAGCACGCCTTCGCGCATGGTTTTCTTGGCCAGGGGTTTGATGCGTTCGACCAGCGCGTCGCCGGCTTCGATGTCCACTCCGGCGTCTTTGTAGGAGATGGGGGTGGCGGGGGAGGAGGGGTTGTGTGCGCTGGTCATGGGGCAGATAGAATTTGTGGCGATTTTACGGGCACCCCAGACCCCCCTCCCGTGGCGCCGTCTGTCCCGACCCTTCCCCACCCCTGCCATGTCCCTGACCCCCG
>DASUON010000322.1:0-22583 GCA_036276615.1 Burkholderiaceae bacterium | reverse complement strand
GTTCGCGTTCCATGGATGAGTTTTCCCCTGAGTGTTTAACCGCCGACGAACGTGTCCTTGTTGGCGGCCTTTCCGCGTGCCTCGGGAATCGAGATGAGGTTGCGTTTCACGAGGTCGGTGAGGTTCTGGTCCAGCGTCTGCATGCCCACGTTCTGCCCGGTCTGGATGGCGGAGTACATCTGCGCCACCTTGGCCTCCCGGATGAGGTTGCGGATGGCCGGGGTGCCGATCATGATTTCGTGCGCCGCCACCCGGCCCGAGCCGTCCTTGGTCTTGCACAGCGTCTGCGAAATGACCGCCTGGAGCGATTCGGACAGCATGGCGCGGACCATTTCCTTTTCCTCGGCCGGGAACACGTCGATGATCCGGTCGATGGTCTTGGCCGCGCTGCTGGTGTGCAGCGTGCCAAACACCAAGTGGCCGGTTTCGGCGGCCGTCATGGCCAGGCGGATGGTTTCGAGGTCGCGCATTTCGCCCACCAGGATGCAGTCCGGGTCTTCACGCAGGGCGCTGCGCAGGGCGTTGGCAAAGCTCAGGGTGTGGGGGCCCACCTCGCGCTGGTTGACCAGACACTTCTTGCTCTCGTGCACGAATTCGATGGGGTCTTCCACCGTCAGCACGTGGCCGTATTCGCTTTCGTTGAGGTGGTTGATCATGGCCGCCAGCGTGGTGGACTTGCCCGAGCCCGTGGGGCCGGTCACCAGCACCATGCCCCGGGGCTTCATGGCCAGGTCGCCAAAAATCTTGGGGGCGTTGAGCTGCTCTAGCGTCAGGATCTTGCTGGGAATGGTCCGGAACACCGCCCCGGCACCGCGGTTCTGGTTGAAGGCGTTGACCCGGAAACGGGCCAGACCGTCGATCTCGAACGAAAAGTCCACCTCCAGGAACTCTTCGTAGTGCTTGCGCTGGGTGTCGTTCATGATGTCGTACACCATGGCGTGCACCTGCTTGTGGTCCAGGGCATCGACGTTGATGCGCCGCACATCGCCGTGCACACGGATCATGGGCGGCAACCCGGCAGACAGGTGAAGATCGGAGGCCTTGTTCTTGACGCTGAAAGCCAGCAACTGCGTGATGTCCATCCTGACGGTTCCTTGTGAGTGGCCTGAAGGCTTGGTGGGCGTCCGCGGGGCCTGCCCTTCGGGGCATGCGCCATGAACGCAGAATGACGGACCATTATGACCACGATAGCCACCAACCTCCAGCACCAGCGAGAACGCCTTTTGAGGGCGTGTGAACGTTTTGGCCGCCCCTCTGACGCCGTGGGCCTGCTGGCCGTTTCCAAGACGTTTCCGGCCCAAGCCGTGGCCGAGGCCGCTGCCGCCGGGCAAGCCGCGTTTGGCGAGAACTACATCCAGGAAGGCGTGGAGAAGATCCTGGCCTTGCGCGCCCAGGGCATCACCCATTTGCAATGGCACTGCATCGGCCCGGTGCAAGGCAACAAGACCCGGCTGGTGGCCGAGCATTTCGACTGGGTGGAGTCGGTGGACCGCCTCAAGATCGCGCAGCGCCTGTCCGACCAGCGCCCCGACACCCTGCCGCCGCTGCAGGTGTGTTTGCAAGTCAATGTGGATGGGGGCGCGACCAAATCGGGTGTGACGCCCGCTGAGTTGCCCGCCCTGGCCCACGCCGTGGCGGCCTTGCCCCGGTTGCGCCTGCGGGGGCTGATGTGCATTCCCGAGCCTGCTCCTGATTTCGAAGCGGCAAAGGCAGTATTTGAAAGCGCCAGAGGCCTTTTTGATTCATTGAATGCCGAAGGCTTGGCGCTGGACACCCTGTCCATGGGCATGAGCGACGACGTGGAAGCCGCCGTGGCCGCGGGCAGCACCCTGGTGCGCGTGGGGCGGGGGGTGTTCGGGTACAGGCCGCTCAAGGGCTGAGCGGCTGAGCGTTTTTCAGGCCAGGCTGGTCAGCCGCGATTGGATGTTGTTCAGTGCGGCTTGTTTGATGGACTGGCCCACCAGGTACGAAGCGCCCGATGATGTGGCGTTGGCGGTCTGGTCCGGGCTGACCGTGCCGTTGGGCTCGATGTAGCCACGCCCCAGTGCATAACCCAGAGGGGAGAACCCCGTTTCGAACCGAGGTACAGCCGTGCCGATGCCGTCCCCGGAGAGCCGCAGTGCCGCCGCGTTGGGGTCTTGTCCATCGGCCACCTGGCGCAGCCAGTTCTGATACTGGTAGCTGTCCAGGCTGACGTTGCTTTGGGTGCCCCCAAATTCCACCGGCACCTGGTAGAACGATGCGTTGTCCGGGGCGCTCTTGATGTCCTGGTACTTCTCCAGCAGCGTCTTGCTCTGGGTGCCAGTCTGAGGGGCGGTCGTGCTGGTGGCCTGCGGTGCCGCAGACACGGGTTGGGTGCTGCCGGTGGTTGCCGCACTCTCGGGGGCTGGTTGGTTCTTGTACACGCCCGAGTTCAGCCCTTTGAGGTAAGCCGTGAGTTCAGACAGGGCATTGACCAGGGCATCCGCGTTGGTGGGCGTTGCCTCGGCGCTGGGCGCGTTTTGCTTCAAGTCCTGGGTCAACTGATCCAGTTGCTCCCGAAAGCTGGACAGCGTGCTGCCCAGCTTTTGGAGCTTTGCATCTCGATTGGCCACCGAGATGGGGGAGAGAGAGGACGAAACCACGCCGGACGTTTGCATGTTCACCACCTGTGAAATTCTGAGGTTGGCCACCGCTTCGGGGGATGGCTGGCCGTCAGTCATTGTGTGCAGGGGCGGCCCACTTCGATCGGTCAATAAGCAGGCCAATCGAGTGCTGTTTGGGGTTTCGCCGTCCGGTGCCAGGCCTTATTCGCAGTCGGAGATGATGATCTTGCAGGCGGAGTTGCCGCACTCTTCCAGGGCCTTGTTTTCGGCCACTTTCTTGGAGCTGCCGTAGCCGATGCCCGAGTACTTGCGGGAGGCCGCATAGGCCCCGCACTGCTTGAACCAGACCGCCACTTTGCAGTTGTCGTTGCCGGCCTTCTTGCATTCCTTCAGGGCGCCGGCTTTGGCTTCCTGCTCGGAGCTGGCCCCCGTGACATAGCCGAAACCGGGGTCTTTTTCCCCTTCTTCGTCATCGACCGCGATGGCCCCAATGGCCAGGGCGTTCAAGGGCAGGGTGATGGCCAGCATCAGGGCGGCCAGGGTGTGCAGTTTGGTGGTGCGCATGGGAAACCGTGGGTTGAAGGAACTGAAACAGGGGCGCTGGGCCCCTGGAAAGATGGTGGCGACGCGGTCGCCGCCACCATTATGGAAGCAGGGTCTTCGCCCCCGCATGGCCGTCAACTTTTCCGTTTCTTGCCTTGTTGGATGGCGGCGTCCAGCCGCTGGCACAGCGCATTGAGCACCTCGATGCGGCTCCACAGCTTGTCGTCGCTGGCCACCACGTGCCAGGGAGCCAGTTCGGTGGAGGTGCGGTCGATCATGTCGTCCACGGCCCGGGTGTACAGCGGCCACTTGTCGCGGTTGCGCCAGTCTTCCGGGGTGATCTTGTGCTGCTTGTAGGGAATGCTCTGGCGGGCTTCGAAGCGCCGGAGCTGCTCGTCCGAGGTGATGGCCAGCCAGAACTTGACCACGATGGCCCCGGCCTCGGTCATCTGCTCTTCAAAGGCGTTGATCTCGTCGTAGGCACGGGTCCAGGCGGCCTCGGTGCAAAAGCCTTCCACCCGTTCCACCAGCACACGCCCGTACCACGAGCGGTCGAAAATGACCGTGTGTTGCCACTGCGGCAGGTAGCGCCAGAAGCGCCACAGGTAGGGCTGTGCCCGCTCCGATTCGTTGGGGGCGGCAATGGGCACCACCCGGTAGTGGCGCGCATCCATGGCCTGGGTGATGCGCCGGATGGTGCTGCCCTTGCCCGCCGCGTCCATGCCCTCGAACACCAGCACCAGCGAGCGGCGTTGGAGTTGTGGCGCCCGCAGCAAGGCGTTGAGGCGGCCTTGCAGCAGGTCCAGCTGTTCCTCGTAGGTCTTGGGCAGCAGTTTGCGCTGGTAGTCAAAGCTGTCGAGCAGGCTGCGGCCATCCAGCGGGGCCGGGGGCAAGGGGGCTGCGTGTGGGGGCGTGGGGGCTGGGGCCTGGGCCGCTTTTTGCAGGTAACTCAGCAGGTAGCGCCCGGCGGTGATGGCACGGTACTGCGGGTCGCTGCCGTCCACCACCAACCAGGGGGCCTCGCCCGTGCTGGTCTTGCGCAGGGCGGTGGCCGAGGTGGCGGCCAGTTCGTCGTAGTGGTCCAGTCGGTTCTTGTCGGCAGCCGTGACTTTCCAGGCCGTCCGGGGGTCTTTGGACAGGGCCTTGAAGCGCTTTTCCACCCCGTCGCGGGTCATGTGGAACCACAGCTTGACCAGCAGCACCCCCTCGGACACCAGCATGCGCTCAAAGGCACGGATGTCTTCCAGCCGCGACTGGAACTGGGCCTTGCTGTCGTGCCCATGGGCACGCTGGACGATGGGGTCGGTGTACCAGTTGCCAAACAGGATGCCGATGTGCCCTTTGGGCGGCAACACCTGCCAGAAGCGCCACATGTCCGACCGCCCGCCCAGCACCTCTTGCTGCGCCGGGGTGAGTGCGGCAAAGGCCTCGGTGCGGATGTGGCGCGGGTCCATCCACTCGTTGAACAGGTTGACGGTTTCGCCCTTGCCCGCACCGTCCACGCCATTGACCAGCACCACCACCGCGTGGTGGCGGGATTCCAGCAGCGCGTATTGCGCCTGCAACAGGGCCTGGCGAAGCTCTTTTTCAGCCTCACGGTAGGCTTTTTTGTCCATCTTGTGGCCAATTTCGGCGGATTCGAACATGCGATGTCTGCGAGGAAGGTGGGGGGATGGGACAGGGCCGGAGGCGGAAAGGGCCCCGGGTGATCAGTGCAAGGCGGGCGGGGCCGGGCGGTTGATGCGCAGCCAGAATTCGCACACGTGTTTCATGGCCGCCAGGAACTCACCAAAGTCGGTGGGTTTGGCCATGTAGGCGTTGGTGCCTTGAGCATAGGCGCGGAGCAGATCGGACGGCTCGGACGACGAGGTCAGCACCACCACTGGCGTGTGGCGAAGCCGGTCCGACGCTTTGATCTGGGCCAGCACGCCAAAGCCGTCGAGCACGGGCATCTTCAGGTCCAGCAGCACCACGGTCGGGTCGGGGCTGATGCGGCTGTGGAACGCCCCTCGCCGAAACAGGAAGTCCAGCGCGTCCTGGCCATTGGTCACGTGGACGACCTGCACCTCAGGGCCATGGCGGCTCAGCGCCAGGCGGGTGAGTTCGGCTTCGTCTGGGTTGTCTTCCACCAGGAGGATGGGGGCGGCACGGTTGTTGGACATGTGGTGGTGCGAGGGGCTCTCCGCCCGGATTCTGCGCCCGATGCGGGGCCGTCGTCCACTTGGGGCGTGCTAAGCTGGCCCGCTACCCCCCCCAATGTGGAGATGCCCATGCCCGGTTTGTTGCCCGCCGTCGACCCCGATGGCCTGCTGGAGTTCTCGGTGGTCTACACCGATCGAGCCCTCAACCACATGTCGGCCCGCTTTCGCGGCGTGATGACCGACATTTCGGCCATTCTGAAAGAGGTGTACCACGCCCGTTCGGCGGCGCTGGTGCCCGGCAGTGGCACGTTCGGCATGGAGGCGGTGGCGCGGCAGTTTGCCACCGGGAAAAAGACGCTGGTCATCCGCAACGGCTGGTTCAGCTACCGCTGGACGCAGATTTTCGACATGGGCGGCATCCCGTCCGAGTCCATCGTCTGCAAGGCCCGCCGCACCAGCGACGATCCCGAGGCTCCGTGGGTGCCGTGCCCTGCCGAGGAGGTGGCCGCCACCATCCGCGCCGAAAAGCCCGCCGTGGTGTTCGCCCCGCACGTGGAAACGGCGGTCGGGATGATCCTGCCCGACGACTACATCCGCACCGTGACCGACGCGGCCCACGAGGTGGGCGCCCTGTTTGTGCTGGACTGCATTGCGTCCGGTGCCATGTGGGTGGACATGCAGGCCACCGGGGTGGACGTGCTGGTGTCCGCCCCGCAAAAGGGCTGGAGCGGCTCGCCCGCATGTGCCATGGTGATGTTGAGCGAGCGGGCCCGCGCCGCCATCGACGCCACCACCAGCACCAGCTTTGCCTGCGACCTCAAGAAGTGGCTGCAGGTGATGGAAACCTACGAAAACGGTGCCCACACCTACCACACCACCATGCCCACCGACGCGCTGGCCCGCCTGCGCGACGTGATGCAGGAAACCCGCGACTACGGTTTTGAGAAGGTGCGCCAGGAACAGATGGCGTTGGGCACCCAGGTGCGTGCCTTGTTCGAAAGCCGGGGCATCCGCAGCGTGGCGGCCGAGGGTTTTCAAGCCCCGGGTGTGGTGGTCAGCTACACCCGAGACCCTGACATGCAGAACAGCAAGAAATTCCTGGCCCTGGGATTGCAGACGGCAGCCGGGGTGCCGCTGATGTGTGATGAGCCCGCCGGGTTTTCCACCTTCCGTGTGGGGTTGTTCGGTCTGGAGAAACTGCACAACGTGGACCGCACCGTGGGGCACCTGGCCGCGGCGCTGGACCGCATGGGCGTGGCCTGACGACTCTGGGGGCACGCCCCTACACCCAGCACATCGGCTGGCCGATCATCGAACCATTTGCCGTTGGAACCAGCCCATGACCGCCCGAGCCCCCCTGCCCCGCTATTCGTTTGGCGAAGAGCTGGCCAACAGCCTGACCCACGGGTTGGGCATCGTGCTGGCCATTGCGGGGCTGGCGGTGCTCACCGGATTTGCCGCCGTGCGGGGCGGTGTGTTGGATGTGGTGGCCAGCGCGGTGTTCGCGTTCACGCTCATCCTTTGCTACACCACGTCCACGCTGTACCACGCCATCCCCATGGACAACATCCGCCATGTGTTGCGGGCGCTGGACCATTCGGCCATCTTTTTGCTGATCGCGGGCACCTACACGCCCTTCATGCTGCTCAGCCTGGGCGGTGTGCTGGGCTGGAGCATGCTGGCGCTGATCTGGACGTTGGCGGTGGCCGGGGTGGTGCTGCGGCTGGTGCTGAAGGGGCGCCACCATGGCTGGGTGGTGGCCCTGTACGTGGCCATGGGCTGGGCGGTGCTGGGGGCCATCAAACCGCTGGTGGCCGCGCTGGGCACCGGGGGCGTGGTGCTGCTGGCCGCGGGTGGCCTGGCCTACACGCTGGGGGTGGTGTTCTACAAGTGGAAGTCGCTGCCCTACAGCCACGCGGTGTGGCACGGCTTTGTGCTGCTGGGCAGCGCGCTGCACTTCTTTGCGGTGCTGTTCTACGTGCTGCCTGACTGACCTGGTTGACCTGATGGGCGCCGAAGCGGCCTTCAGAACCGCTCCAGCTCCGGGTGCTTGAGGGTTCCGGCCCGCACCAGCATCTTGCCGTACTCGGCACAGCGGTGTTTGGTGGGGATGACCTTGCCAGGGTTCAGCAACCCGGCGGGGTCAAAGGCGCGCTTGACGCCGAACATGGCCTCGTTCTCCGGGTCTGAGAACTGCACACACATGCTGTTGAGCTTTTCCACACCCACGCCGTGTTCGCCAGTGACCGTGCCGCCCATGGCCACACTGGTCTCCAGGATGTCGGCACCGAACAGCTCACAGCGGTGCAGCTGGTCGGGGTCGTTGGCATCGAACAGGATCAGCGGGTGCAGGTTGCCGTCGCCCGCGTGGAACACGTTGCAGCAGCGCAGCTGGTACTTCTGCTCCATGGCGGCGATGGCGTCCAGGATGTCGGCCAGGCGTTTGCGCGGAATGGTGCTGTCCATGCACATGTAGTCGGGGCTGATGCGCCCGCTGGCCGGAAAGGCGTTCTTGCGTCCGCTCCAGAAGCGCAGGCGTTCGGCCTCGCTTTGGCTGACGGCAATGGCCGTGGCCCCGGCCCCGCGCAGCACCTCGCTCATGCGGCCGATTTCTTCTTCCACCTCTTCCGGGGTGCCGTCGCTTTCGCACAGCAGGATGGCGGCGGCGTTCAGGTCGTACCCGGCGTGCACAAAGTCCTCCACCGCCGCGGTCATGGGCTTGTCCATCATCTCCAGCCCGGCGGGGATGATGCCCGCGGCAATCACCGCGGCCACGGCGTCGCCCGCTTTGCGCACGTCGTCAAAGCTGGCCATGATGCAGCGGGCCAGCTGGGGCTTGGGCACCAGCTTCACCGTGACCTCGGTGGTGACGGCCAGCATGCCCTCGCTGCCGATCAGGATGGACAACAGGTCCAGCCCCGGTGCGTCCAGCGCATCGGCCCCGAACTCGACAGGCTCGCCTTCGACGGTGAAGCCCTTGACCTTGACGATGTTGTGCACCGTCAGCCCGTACTTCAGGCAGTGCACGCCGCCCGAGTTCTCGGCCACGTTGCCGCCGATGGTGCAGGCGATCTGGCTGCTGGGGTCGGGCGCGTAGTACAGCCCGTGCGGCGCAGCAGCTTCGCTGATGGCCAGGTTGCGCACCCCGGCCTGCACCACGGCGGTGCGGCTGACGGGGTTCACCTTCAGGATGCGGTTGAACTTGGCCAGGCTCAGCGTCACCCCGCGTTCGTGTGGCATGGCGCCGCCCGACAGGCCGGTGCCCGCGCCGCGGGCCACCACCGGCACGCCCAGCGCATGGCAGGCCTTGAGCACGGCGGCCACTTCGGCTTCGGTCTCGGGCAGGGCCACGGCCAGCGGGCGCTGGCGGTAGGCGGTGAGGCCGTCGCACTCGTAGGGCACGGTGTCTTCGGCGTGATGCAGCAGCGCATGTGAAGGTAAAAGTGGCTCTAGCGCTTTTATTACCTTGTTGATGTGCTCTCTATTCAGGAGTTGTTCCATGTGAGGTCGGCGGCCATGGTTGGGGGGAGAACCCGATCAGTGTAGGCATCGGGTGGAATGGCGGTGTGAAGAAATCTGCATCGGTTTTTGATTTCACGCAATGCGCAGGCCGCACAGGCGTCTTGAAATTTCGGATGGTTCCCGGCACATGGGGCCTACACAGCGAGGCGCTGTGCATGTTTGTGGTTCAACCATGGAGGCATGACATGAATCAACTCATCACCCGTTCCGGCCTGCTCGACGACTTTTTCCGCGATGTGGCCCCAGGCTTTTTCGTCAAACCCCTGCACGGTGATCCGTTGCCGTCGCAGATCAAGGTGGATGTGTCGGAAACGCCCCAGGCGTACGTGCTCAAGGCCGATCTGCCTGGCGTCCAGAAGGAGGACATCCACGTCCATGTGGAGGGCAACTTGGTGTCTTTGAGTGCCGAGGTGCGCCAGGAAGATCGACAGACCGATGGCGAAAAGGTGTTGCGCAGCGAGCGTTATGTGGGCAGCGTGGCCCGCAATTTTCAGTTGCCGCAAGACCTCGACCCTGCCCAGGCCAAGGCGAAGTTCGACAACGGTGTGCTGACGCTCACCCTGCCCAAGAAACAGGCGTCGGGTGGACAGAAGTTGGCCATCGAGTGATGGCGGGGGTCAACTGACCGCCTGACGCAGCCATTCGGCAAACGCCGCGCATTCCCACCGGTCCATGGTGCCCGTGCGCCAGCACAGGTGGTGAGCGTGGGGGCTGGGCACGTTGCGCCGGAACAGCTTGACCAGGGTGCCTTGCTCCAGCCACGGGGCGCCCAAGCGCAGCCGCACCAGACCCACCCCCATGCCAGCGGCCGCGCCGTCGCACATCAGGCCAATGTCGTTGAACGTGGAGCCTTCGGTGGGTTCGGCCCAATCCAGGTCGTGGGCCGCGAACCAGGTGCGCCAAGGCTCCAGCGGGCTGCGCAGCAAAGGCATGCCTTCGAGGTCTGCGGCGGTGTCGAATGGGCCATGTTGGTGCACGAACGCCGGGGAGGCCATGGGCGTCACCTCGTCCTTGAACAGGCACACGTGTTCCACGTCGGCATAGCGGCCCGTGCCGAAGCGGATGGTGAGGTCGGCGTCTTCGGCCACCACGTCCAGCAGCGGGATGCTGACCTGCAGGGTGAGGTCGATTTCCGGGTAGGCCTCGGTGAACTGTTTGAGTTTGGGCATCAGGATGGAGCGCGCAAAGGTCGGGGTGACCGCCACCCTCAGCTTGCGACGCCCCGGCGCCGCGCCGCGGGAGGGAAAACGCTCCAGGCTGGCCAGCCCCTCGCGCACATGGGCCAGGTACTCGCTGCCCTCGCTGGTCAAGGAGAAATCCGCGCGTCCAAACAGACGGGTGCCAATGATCTGTTCCAGTTGCCGCACCCGATGGCTCACGGCGCTGGGGGTCACGCACAACTCATCGGCGGCCTGCGTCACGCTGCGCAACCGCGCCAGGGCTTCAAACGTCAGCAGGCATTGGATGGGGGGGATGCGAGCGGTCATCGTTCTGCATTGCGCATCAGGCAAAGTAACTGGGCACAAGAAATGCTTAAGCCTGGGTGGCTCAGGGGGTTGCAGTGTGTCACAGCCTGGGGCGGTGCAGGTGTTGCGCCTCGCTGCAGGGAAAACACCTGCTCCACAGAGGGCATGCAAGCTCGTTATGCTCCCCGCTTTGAGAACATGTGACGGAGGATTCAATAATGTCAGAAATCGTTGCGACTCACATGCCTGCGGGCTCGGCGCTTCAGCATGCGCCAGAGGCCGAAACGGGCGAAACCTCCCACAAGAACGTCCGAGGTATGTTTCGTGTTGGTGGTGCATGGCCGGGGTCCAAGGTGTTGGACCGTTTGTCCGTCCGGGCCAGCCTGTGGTTGGCCTTTGCCGCGATGCTGGTGGGTGCGGTGGTGATCGGGGTGTTTTCCCTGGTCCAGATGGGCGGCTTGAACCACGCCAGCAAGGTGTTGTACGAGCAGGCTTATCAGGCCGGCCAGGCCACAGAGCAGGTTCGCAGCTCACTGCTGCGTGCCAGCCGGGCGCAAACGCAGTTGCTCACGGCCACCACCGCCAAGGAGCGTGACACGCTGGGGGCACAGATCGAGTCGGCCTTGACCCATGTGGCCGATCGCCTGAAGTTCATCGAGGCCGCCAGCCACGACGACGAGGCTCGCGAAAAAGTCGAGGCGCTGACCAAGGCCATCCAGCCCTGGGCCAAAGCCCTCAAGGAGTATGTGGACTTGGTCAAGGCGCAGCCCATTGACCTGATGCAGATGAGCCCCGACGTCACCACCGACGACGCCCGTCTGCAGAACATGACCAAAAAACTGGAAAAGTTTGTGGATGCGCTGGTGGACCACCGCGCGGCATCGGCCGAGCAGACCCTGGCATCGGCCGACGCCATCTACCAGTCGTCATTGACCTGGATGGCGGCCATCACCGTGGGCCTGGTGGTGTTGGCGGGCTTCATCAGCGCCTGGGTCACCCGGCGGCTGACGCGCCAGCTGGGGGCTGAGCCGGCGTATGCCAAGCAAATTGCCGGGCGCATTGCCAGTGGCGACCTGACCATGGGCATTCGCGTGCCGCCCAACGATCAGGACAGCCTCATCTATTCGCTGTCCGAAATGCAGACCCAACTGGCCCAGACGCTGCGCGAAATTGCGCAAAGCTCGCGCCAGGTGGCCGATGCCTCGGGCGACATCACAGAGGGCAACCAGGAGTTGTCTCAGCGCACAGAACAACAGTCCCAGGCGCTGGAGCGCACGGCAGGCAACGTCCAGCAACTGGCTTCCATTGCCCGCAACAACGCCGAAAGTGCCAGCGAGGCAGCGGCGTTGACCTCGCGGGCCGCTCAGGCCACCAGCACCAGCCGCGACGTGGTGTCCGAGGTGGCCAAGACCATGCAGCAGATCAGCGAAAGCACGCGCTCCATCCAGTCCATCAGTGGCGTGATCGAGGGGATTGCGTTTCGCACCAACATCCTGGCGCTGAACGCCGCGGTCGAGGCCGCGCACGCGGGCGAACATGGCCGTGGGTTTGCCGTGGTGGCCACCGAGGTGCGTGACCTGGCCCAACGCTGCGCCAGTGCCGCGCGCGAAATCAATGGCCTCATCCAGGGCGCAGCGTCCAAGGTGGAGGTGGGGGTGGAACTGACGCAGAAGGCGCGTCAGGCCATCCACGACGTGCGTGACACCATCCAGTCGGTGGCCACGGTCATGAGCGACATCTCGGATGCCTCACGCCAGCAAAGCCAGGAAGTGGAAGCCATCAACCAGGCCGTGTCCGAGCTGGACCACGGCAACCAGCAGAACGCCACCATGGTCAAGCAAAGCGTGCAGACCGCCCAGAGCCTGGACGAGCAGGCCCGCACGCTGGACGACCTGCTCAGCCGGTTCGAACTGAGTTCGACTACTTGAAGATCACGGTCCGGTGGCCGTTGAGCAGCACCCGGTGCTCGCTGTGCCACTTGACCGCGCGGGCCAGCACTTGGCTTTCGGTGTCGCGGCCCAGGGCGGTGAGGTCGTCCACCGTCTTGCTGTGGTCCACGCGGGCCACGTCCTGCTCGATGATGGGGCCTTCGTCCAGGTCGGCGGTGACGTAGTGGGCCGTGGCCCCAATCAGCTTCACCCCCCGGTCGTGGGCCTGGTAGTAGGGCTTGGCCCCTTTGAAGCTGGGCAGGAAGCTGTGGTGGATGTTGATGGCCCGGCCGGCCAGCTTCTGGCACAGGTTGTTGCTCAAGATCTGCATGTAACGCGCCAGCACCACCAGCTCGGCGCCTTCGGCCTCGATGATTTCCAGTTGACGGGTTTCCACCTGGCCCTTGGTGGCCGCCGTGACCGGCAGGTGGTGGAAGGGTACGTTGTAACTGGCCGCCAGTTGGTAAAAGTCCCGGTGGTTGCTGATGATGGCCCGGATGTCCAGTGGCAGCAGTCCGCTTTTCCAGCGGAACAGCAGGTCGTTCAGGCAGTGTCCCTGCTGGCTGACCAGCAACACCGTGCGCATGGGCTGCGTGGTGTCGTGCAGACGCCATTGCATCTGGAATGGCTGGGCAAAGCTGGTCAGGTCGGCCTTGAGCGCATCGGCGGGCAACGGGCAGGCAAACTGCACCCGCATGAAAAACAGGCCGGTGTCATGGTCGTTGAACTGGGCGGCTTCTTCGATGTTGCCCTGGTGTTCCAGCAGGAAGCCGGACACCGCGTGCACCAGCCCCAGGCGGTCGGGGCAGGACAGGGTGAGCACGTAGGTGGGCAGGGACAGAGGCATGGCGGTGGTGGCTTGAGCGGCAGACATCCTTCGATTGTCTCAAAGCCTGCCGGGGCTCACAGTCCGAGCTGTTTCTTCAACTGGCTGCAATGGTCTGTGGGAGGCAGGGCGGGGGTGATCCAGACGGCGTCAAAGCCCTGGGCGTCGTCCGGGCGACCCGGATCTGCCGCCAAGCGAACGGATTTCACGGAAACCTCTGCGGGCAAATGCTGGGCAACCCCCCACAGGCGGTGGGCGTGCTGGCTGCCGGTCAACAGCAGCACCGTGCGGTGGCGCTGCCGGACCGATTGCACGGTGTCGGCCAACTGCGCATCACGGGCCAGCTGAATCCGGGCCATGGGGGCCACCTGGTCAAAGGGCAGGAGGTCGCAATGGCCTTCCCGCACGGCCTCACGCTGGTGCAGCAGCACCGTGGGCGAAACGCGGCCATCCCATGCGGTGTCGCGGAACGTGGCGGCGTTGAGTTGCCGCGGCAGATTGCCGCCCAGCACGGGGATGCCAGCGGCCACCGCCGCCATCACCGCCGGGCCGTAGGCCTGCCACGGCCATGCCGCTTCGCGCCAGTCCAGGGCCTGCTGAACCTGTGGCGCCGATGCCGAGGCGGGCAGGCCCCGCGTGCTGTGGCCCGCCTCGGCCATTTCCAGCACCAGGGCGGCCAGCTCACCGGAGTCCACCAGCGCATTCACCACCTGCCGATGGATGGTTTGGTGGTCGGGCGCATCGTGTTGTTCGCCCAGCATCAGCACGTCGCTGCGTCCCAGCTTGTGCAGGCGGATGGGGATGGGGTCGTCGGTGGGTGATGAGGGCTGGGTGGTGCAGGCGCTCCAGCTGCACACGCAGGCCAGGAGCAGGGCTCGCCAGGCTGTTGGGCGCTTGGAACGGTCTGGGTTGGGGGCAATGGGCGCGAACATCCCCGGGATACTAGCCACCCCGGTACCCTCGGGCATGGGGCTGAGGCGGTTGAACGTTGGAAAGGACAGGTTTTGAACGGGTTGGACAGACGCCTGGCTGTGCGCGTGTTGGGCACGTTGGCCGCTGCAGGGTTGGGCGCGTGGTTGTGTGTGCAGTTGGGCACCCCCATCCCCTGGATGATGGGGCCGCTGCTGGTCACCGCCGGGGCCGCCATGCTGGGCGCTCCAGTCGCCAGCTGGGGGCCTGCACGCAACACAGGCCAGTGGGTCATTGGCACGGCGTTGGGGTTGTCCTTCACCCCCGATGTGGGAGCGCTGATTGGGGGGCTGGCGGGCTGCATCGCCCTGGGGGTGACCTGGGCCTGCCTGATGGGGTGGCTGCTGGGCCGTTGGCTGGACCATGCCCAGCGCGACCTGCTGGCTCCGTTGCCCCCTCGCGCTCGGCGCGCCACCACTTTTTTTGCCGGGGCCATTGGCGGCGCATCGGAAATGACCCTGATTGCCGAACGCCATGGAGCCCGCACCGACCTGGTGGCCAGTGCCCACAGCCTGCGGGTGGTGATGGTCACGCTCACCTTGCCCTTTGCCATGCAGGCCTGGGGTGTTCACGGGTTGGACCCATCGGTGAGCGCCTTGCGAGAGGTGCACCCTCAGGGGTTGCTCATCCTGTCGGGCCTGACGGGCATCGGCGTCGCGCTGATGCGGCACTCGGGGCGTGCCAACCCTTGGTTCATGGGGGCCTTGCTGGTGTCCATGGGCATCACCCTGATGGATGTGCGGCTGTCCGCATTGCCTGGGTGGCTCACCAATGTCGCGCAGTGGGTGATCGGTGTCAGCCTGGGGGTGCGGTTTTCGCCCGCATTCATCCACACGGCACCCCGGTGGCTGGGGTCGGTGGCGCTCGCCACCGGCGTGATGATGGCGCTGTGCGCGGTTTTTGGCGGGCTGTTGGCCTGGGCCACGGGGTTGCACCCGGCCACACTCATCCTGGGCACGTCGCCTGGGGGCATTGCCGAAATGGCCATCACCGCCAAGGTGCTGCAACTGGGGGTGCCGGTGGTCACAGCCTTCCAGGTGTGCCGTTTGGTGGCAGTGCTGGTGCTGGCCGAGCCGCTGTTTCGCCACCTGACGCGGCACGACTGAAGGGTGCCCCCAAGCGGGAGCGGGATAGGGGGTGGCTATGGATAGTTTTTAGATATCCAAATGGATGTTTTCATGCGAGTTGATTAAATTTGCAACCATGCCGACCGCACAGAACAGAGGCCAGAACCGGTTTACGGTGTTCGGTCGGGCGTGCCCCGCCTGAATCAGGTGTTTTCAGTTCAACGTCCAGGAGAAAACCATGTCCAGCAAATCCAGCCGCAAAAACGCGTCCAAGACCCCCGTCGGGGTGGCCATGGACATCGGCATCAGCGCCAACGACCGAGCGGCCATCGCCCAAGGGCTGTCGCGCCTCTTGGCCGACACCTACACGCTGTACCTGACCACGCACAACTTCCACTGGAACGTGACGGGGCCCATGTTCAACACCCTGCACACCATGTTCATGACCCAGTACACCGAGCTGTGGAATGCGGTGGACCCCATCGCCGAGCGCATTCGGGCACTGGGCCATGTGGCCCCCGGGTCGTATGCCGAGTTTGGCCAGCTCAGTTCGTTGGCCGATGCACCTTCCACCCCTCCCAAGGCCTTGGAGATGGTGCGCATCCTGGCCCAAGGGCACGAGGCCGTGGCCCGAACAGCCCGCAGCCTGTTTCCGCTGGTGGACAAGGCCAGCGATGAACCCACCGCCGATGTGCTGGTGCAGCGCCTGACGGTGCACGAGCAGACCGCCTGGATGCTGCGAGCGTTGCTGGAAGAGTGAAAACGCCCCCGGGGCCGTCGCCTGTCTGTGATTGGAGGGGGTGTCCTTGATTTTCATCAAGTCCAGACCCCCTGTGGCTTTTCCGGGAGGAGGGAGGGCCTTTGATGCAGGTCAAAAACAAGGGATAACCCCTAGACAGAATGGGCTTGTCGTCCGGGGCTTGTTTCCCGGCTCTTTCAGGGAGCCTTGTTCAGATGCCGCTTCGGAGGACGCTTTCCATCCGACAAGAGGACGCTGAATCATGTTGACCAAAGGTGTTTTGACCTGCGCAAAGGCCATGGGCATGGCCGGTTTGTTGTTGGGGGCTGCCGCGGCGGCACAGGCCCAAGAGTGGGACAAGTTGTATGCCCCGGTCGCGCCGCCCAAGGCGGTGGACCTGGGCAAGGTGGAACTGGGCAAGAAGCTCTACTTTGACCCGCGGCTGTCCAAGTCCGGGTTCATTTCGTGCAATTCCTGCCACAACCTGAGCATGGGGGGCACGGACAACCTGCCCACCTCCATTGGTGACAAGTGGCAACAAGGCCCCATCAATGCGCCCACGGTGCTCAACTCCAGCATGAACCTGGCCCAGTTCTGGGATGGCCGTGCCGCAGACCTCAAGGCCCAGGCCGGAGGCCCCATTGCCAACCCGGGCGAAATGGCGTTCAGCCACACCCTGGCCATCGGGGTGCTGGAGTCGATTCCTGCCTATGTGCGCGAATTCAAGATGGTGTTCGGCAAGGACAGGATCAACATCGATCAGGTGACCGAGGCCATCGCCGAGTTCGAAAAGACCCTGGTCACGCCCAACGCCAAATTCGACCAATTCCTGCTGGGCAAGAAAGACGCGCTCAACGGCCAGGAGCTGGCGGGCTACAAGCTGTTCAACGAAAGCGGTTGTGTGTCCTGTCACAACGGCGTGGCCGTGGGTGGCAACTCGTTCCAGAAGATGGGGGTGGTGGAGCCCTACAAGGGCAACAAGCAAGGTGTGGAGGGGCGCTCCGCGGTGTCGGGCAAGGAAATTGACCGCTTCAGCTTCAAGGTGCCCACCCTGCGCAACGTGGAAATGACCTACCCCTACTTCCACGACGGGGCCACCAACACCCTGCCCGAAGCGGTGGACGTGATGGGCCGCCTGCAGTTGGGCAAGAAGTTCACCAAGGACGAGAACGACAAGATCGTGGCTTTCCTCAAGACGCTGACCGGGGACCAACCCACGTTCCAGCTGCCGGTGCTGCCGCCGTCGTCAGACGCCACCCCACGGCCCACGCCGTTCAAGTGAACGTGCAAAAAAAACCGCTCCTCGGAGCGGTTTTTTCATGGGGCCGGAGGGCGGAGGGGGTCAGTGCACCACCACCGGCATTTGCGCCAGGGTGGCATAACCTTCCAGCGTGTCCTCCACCTCTTCTTGTGAGGGGGTGTCGCGTTGCCAGGCGTTGATCTGCATCTGGAACATCTCGGCCCAGGAACCGTCGAGGTAGACCTCTTTGCCCGAGCGTTTGTCCACGATTTCAAAACCGTGGCGAGGCATCAGCAAGGCGGCGTCGTCACCGCTGGGTTCACCGGCCATGGGGGCGTTGGCATGGATGTGGACCACGGCAAACGAGTCAGAGTCGTAAAGCATGTTCATGGTGTGCGTCCTGTCAAAGTCAGTCCATTGTGCGTCATTTCGGCGGGCCGCCGCGGGCCATGGCCTGATGACCGATACATCGACACACAACTGGGGTTTCTGAACCGTTTTTCAAGGGCTGTGGCTGGACAGCCGCTGGTCCACCACGTCACCGTTGGCCTGGGTCCACAACACGCGCACGGGCAGGTGGCCCAGCGCCGGGGCCATCCACAGCTCCACCCGGTTGTCATAGGGCTGGGTGGGGGTGCGCAGCAGGTGCAGGGCCGTCATGGGGCCCGCGGGCAGGTCCAGGGCCTCGGGGCCTTTGACCTCAAAGTCCCACCATTCCGCGTCGCGGGGGCCGACGGTGTAAATGCGGATGTGCTGTCCGGCGGTGTAGCGCTGGGGTTCACCCTCCAGCATGGCGGCCAGTTGCAGCAACACGCTCAACCGGTCTTGGGCCCCTTGGGGCAAGGGAGCATCGGGCGTGTTGGCGCTGAAGCGCACGGCGGCCGGTTGGCGGCTGCGGTCGAAGTGGGCGGCCTGCTCGGCCTTGGAGCGGTTCTTGTCGCCAAACCGTTGCGGCACCAGCCCCCAGTGGGCGTCCAGCTCGCCCCGGCTGGTCTGCACCCGTGCACCAGCCAGCCAGGCTTGCAGCGTCAGCTGAGCCTCGTAGCGTTGGTCGGAGACGGTCAGGCGCAGCGTGCTGTCGGCCGACAGGGTCATGCCCTTGCGGGTGGCGCTGACCGCATAACGCAGCGCCACGTTGCCCGGCAGCACCACGTGCCGGGGCACGGTGGCCCCGGTCGCATCGACGTTCTCTCCCGGGCGGGCCTGTGCGGCTGGGGCGGGCTCGGAGGGCGTGAGCGCGGTGGGTGCTGGTGTGGAGGGTGGCGCTATTGTTTGTGTAGCTGCTTGCGCTTTTTCTGAAAGCGCTAAGGGATGATTTGGCTTTGAATTTTTTGGCTGAGGTGTGGGGGCGGCAGGGGCTGCTGACAGCGTTGAGGTGGTGGTGGCCCGTTGGGACGGTGCGGTTTTGACGGGTGTGCGGGGTGGGGCCTGTTCGTCCGCCGCGGGGGGCTGCGGGGTGGCGGCCATGGGGGCGGTGGCGTGCACCGGGGCGGTCTGAACGGCGGCGGGCTCTGCATTGCCCTCGGGGCGGGTGGGTGGGGTCAGGAACACCAAGGCCAGGTGCGCAACTCCCACGGCCAGCGCCAAGCCCAGCAGCCCGCGTCGCGTCAGACCGGCGCGCGGCGGGGCAGGGGTGGGGGGAGGCAGAGGGGAGGCGTTGCGGGGCATGGTGCATTCTGATTCCTAAAATCCGCCCTTGTTCCGGGCCGAGGGCCCGGCCTGCATCCAACCTTTGGCACCCATGAAACTGGCCACTTACCGCGACGGCTCGCGCGACGGGCAACTGGTGGTCGTCTCCCGCGACCTGACCCAGGCCCACTACGCCACCCACGTGGCCCACACCCTGCAACAGGTGCTGGACGACTGGAACTTTGTCAGCCCCCAGCTGGAAGACCTGTCCCGCGAACTCAACCACGGCAAGGCGCGGCATGTGTTCCCCTTCGATCCGGCGCAGTGCCTGGCCCCGCTGCCGCGCACCAGCCAATGCGTGCGGGCACACGCCGTGGCCCCGGCCCCCACCCGCAACCGGGGCGGCGTGGCCGACCTGCTCACCCTGCCCGGCGATGCCTTGCTGGGCGCCCGCGCCGACCTGCCGCTGGCCGACGTGGCAGATGGCTTGGACTTCGAGGCCGGGTGGGCGGTGTTGTGCAGTGACTTGCCCCAAGGCTGTGCCCCGGCGCGGGCCCTGGAGGGGGTGCGCCTGCTCACCCTGGCCAACACCTGGGTGCTGCGCGAGGTGCAGGCCCGCGAGCGGGCGGCCCAGGTGGGCGAGGTGCAAAGCCGCCCGGCGGTGACGCTGGGGCCGGTGGTGGTCACGCCCGATGAGTTGGGGGGCGCGTGGGCTTCGGGGCGTGTGTCGCTGACGCTGGAGGTGCTGCTCAACGGACGGCGGGTGGTGCAGGGGCAGGCCGATCAGGCCCAGGCGCAGCATGCCGGGCAGTGGCTGGCCGCCCTGGCGGCCAGGCGCCCGGTGCGGGCCGGGGCGGTGGTGTGCAGCGGTCCGTTGCTGACCCCAACGGGTGGGCCTGCGGGGGGCTTGCAGCCGGGAGACTGCTTGCGCGTGACCCTGACGGCGGCGGATGGCAGCCAGCCCTTGGGGACCATGGACACCGAAGTGCGCACCCTCCACGAAGCCGACGACCAGCGCGTGGCCGACGACCTGGGCTGATGGCTGGGCGGCAGGGTGTTCATGCGCCCGAACAACGCGCCATCGCTCACAGGGACGGCGTGGGCATGTGTCCGTGAGCGTTCTCGGCCCGGGTCTGACAGGCCACGCACCGCAGGGCCAGCGGGTTGGCCTGCAGGCGGGCTTCGGGGATGTCGGCCCCGCAATCGGTGCACGAGCCATAGCTGCCGTCGGCCAACCGGGCCAGCGCCGCGTCAATCTCATTGAGTTCTTGCAGTTCGCGCTCTTGCAGTGCCACGGTCAGGTCGCGTTCGGCGTCGGCCTGGGCCCAGTCGCCCTGCGTCAGGTCCAAGGCCGAGGCGGCGGCGTCAACCCGGCTGAGGTCGCCGCCGCGCTGCTGGCGCAACTGGTTCAGCAAGCTGGTGCGAAGGACCCCCAGGCGTTCGGCAGGGGTGGATGTGGAGTGGGGTGTGGGGGTGTTCATGTCGGTGTCCTTTCAGAACCATGATGCGGCGATTGCAAGGCCCCGACGTTGACCCAGGTCAGACAGCCAGGGGGATGCTCGCCTTCCCGTTTTGGGCACAGATGTGGCATGCTGGGCCACATCCCCAACGACAGGAGACACCCCATGGCAGACACGGATGGCAGCGGTTTTGGCAAGTTTGTGCCGGGCTTCGAGTTCATGCAGAACCTGGCGCGGCAGGCCGCAGGGGGCATCGCGCAAGGGGTGCAGCAGTCGGTGCCCCAACTCCCCAGCCTCAACAGCTGGGTGGCCCCCACGTTCAGTGTCGAAGAGCTGGAAAAGCGCATTGCCGAGCTCAAGGCCGTCCAGTTCTGGCTGGACCAGAACGCCCGCGCCCTGTCGGCCACCGTGCAGGCCCTGGAGGTGCAAAAAATGACCTTGGCCACCCTCCAGGGCATGAACGTCAACCTGGGCGATGTGGCCAACGCCCTCAAGGTGCGCGCCACCGACACCATGGCCACGATGGCGGGCATGGCTGGCCTGAGCGCTGACGCCCCCAAGGAGCCCACCCGTTTCAAGGGGCTGGAGGTGCCGCCGCGCACCGGGGCGCCGGAACCGGCCCCAACCCCGGCACCGGCACCCGCCGCCAAGAAGTCCACCACCGCCCAGGCCGCGGCCACGCCAGCGTCTGCGGTGGTCGACCCCATGCTGTGGTGGGGCTCGCTGTCCCAGCAGTTCCAGAACATCGCCACCCAGGCCATGAAGGACGTGGCCACCCAGGCTGCGCTGGACACCAGCCGCAACGTGGCGGCGTCGCTCACCCGAGAAGCGGTCAAGACCGCCACCCAGGCCGCCACGGCCGTGGCGCAGACCGCCGTGCAGGCGGGCAGCGGCCTGGTGGGGGCCGGGGTGCGGGCGGCCAGCACCGGGGCCAAGGTGGCCCGCAAAGCCGCCACCCCGGCAGCCACCGCTGCTTCAGCCGCGGCCCCCAAGGCGGCCGCCAAAGCCCCGGTCACAGGCCGTGCGGGGACCAAGACCGCCGCCAAAACTGCCGCGAAGCCCAGCGCCAAACCCTCGGCCAAACCTGCGGCCAAGAAGGCCGCGGGCACCACCCGCCCCCGATCGCGCTGATCGCCCGCCCGCCCTCGCGCAGCCATGGCCATGGACTTCCTCAGCGCCCACGCCACCCATCCGCGCTGGGACATGGCGGTCACTTTGGTGTCGGCACCGCTGCGGGCGCAGCTGGACGCCCGCCTGGCTGCCGCGCAAGCCCCGGAACCCGCGCACGGGGAGGCGTCCGTTCCGTCAGGGCGCAGCCTGCCCAGCCTGGGCCTGATGTACGTGACCGATGCATTGGCCGGGCATGTGCAGGACATGCTGGACCAGCTCATGGCCGCCCTGCCCGAGGTGGCTGACTGGGCGGGCACGGTGGCCGTGGGTGTGGTGGCCAGTGGGGTGGAATACTGGGACGAGCCCGCTGTGTCGGTGATGCTGCTGGACCTGCCTTCCGACCAGTACCGCGTGTTCAGCGGCGTTCAGCCGCTGCCGCGGTCCTGGCCGGGCGGAGACGGCCAGCCCGTGGTGCCGCAAACCGCCTGGGTGCATGCCGATCCCGCCACGCCCGACTTGGCCGAGCTGGTGGGCGAGCTGGCCTCCCGCACCCGCACGGGCACGGTGTGGGGCGGCTTGTCGTCCGGGCGGACGGGTGCGGTGCAGATCGCCCACGGCAGCCAAGGGGTGCCGCCGGGGCAGAGGGCCAGTTCGGGCGTCATGCGCGGGGGGCTCAGCGGTGTGGCCTGGGGCGCAGGTGTCGCTTGGCAGGCTGGGGTCACCCAAGGGTGCCAGCCGGTGGGGCCGTCGCGGCGGGTCACGTCGGCGGCGGGCGGCGTCATCCTCACGCTCGATGGCCAACCGGCCCTGGACGCCTTGCTGGCCGACCTGGGGGTGGCCGCCGAAACCGGCCTGCCCCTGCGCCTGCTGCGCGAAACACTCACCGCGGTGGAGCCCGGGACCGTGGCCGACAGCGCGGGGCATCGACGCCACGGGGCTTTGTCGGTGCAGGCCCGGGTGCGCCACCTGGTGGGCCTGGACCCCGCCCGCCGTGCGCTGGTGGGCGCCGACCCGGTGCAGCCGGGCGAGCGCCTGACCTTTTGCCGCCGCCATGCCGATGTGGCCAAGGCCGACTTGATGGCCCTGTGCGCGTCCCTGCGCGAGGGGCTGGAGTCGCCCGACGCGGACAACGGGGCGGGCGAAACCGTTCCCCAGCGCATCGTGGGGGCCTTGTACGCCAGTTGTGTGGGCCGGGGCGGGGCTCACTTCGGCCACCCGCATGCCGAAATGCAGGCCGTGCGCCGGGCCCTGGGGGATGTGCCGCTGACCGGTTTTTTTGCCGCGGGCGAACTGGCGGGTCAGCAGCTGATGGGTTACAGCGGCGTGCTGGTGGTGTTCACACAAGCTGTTGCGTCCCG
>DASUON010000321.1:0-6422 GCA_036276615.1 Burkholderiaceae bacterium | reverse complement strand
ATCAGCCATTCCGAAGGTCAGGGCTTCGGCCTGCTGCTGGCCACCGCGGCAGGTGACAAGGCCACATTCGAACGCATCTGGGCCTGGACCCAGGCCAACCTGGGCAAGCGCCCCGACGGGCTGTTTGCCTGGCGCTGGGAGCCGGGCCGCGGCATCACCGACATGAACACCGCCACCGACGGCGACCTGTTCATCGCCTGGGCCCTGCAACGCGCCGCCGAGCGCTTCAACCTGCCAGAGCTGAAAGGCCGCGCCGCGGCCATCGGCCAGGCCATCCGCGACAAGGTGGTGCAGGACGGCACGCCCTGGGGCACCATCATCAAACCCGGGGTGGACGGCTTTGGCACCCCGCAGGGGCAGGTGGTCAACCTGTCGTACTGGGTGTTTCCGGCCTTCGAGGCGCTGAACAAGGTGGACCCGCACCCGCAGTGGCAGGCCCTCACCACGTCGGGGTTGCGGTTGGTGGAGGTGGCCCGCTTCGGACGTTGGAGCCTGCCACCCGACTGGCTGCTGCTGGTCAACCCGCTGGCCCCCGACCCCAGCCGCCTGCCCCGCTATGGCTACGACTCGGCCCGGGTGCCGCTGTACCTGCACTGGGCGGGACACGCCACCCCCGGGCGCATGGAAGGCTTCAAGAAGTTCTGGACCCACTTCCAGTGCGACGGCTTCCTGCCCGGCTGGGCCAACGTGCAGGACAACTCCATCGACAGCTACGGGGCCGACCCCGGGGTGCAGGCCATCCGAAGCCTGCTGACCACCGGCAAACCGCCCAGCTCACGCCTGCCCATGACGGCCCAGAGTTACTACTCGGCCACCCTGGGCATGCTGGTGGAGGTGGCGGCGCGGGAGGGTGGGCGCAAGTAGCGCGGCAAGCCGCGTGCTCAGAGCGCCTTGCGCAAGCTGGCCGGGGCGATTTTCAGCGCCTCGCGGTACTTGGCCACGGTGCGGCGGGCGCACTCGATGCCCTGCTCCTTCAGCATGTCCGACAAGGCGTTGTCCGACAGCGGCTTTTTGGGGTCTTCCCCCGCCACCAGCTGCTTGATGAGCGCCCGCACCGCGGTGCTGGAGGCGTTGCCCCCGGTTTCGGTGCCCAGGCTGGAGCCAAAGAAGTACTTCAGCTCGTAGGTGCCAAACGGCGTGGCCATGTACTTGGCGGTGGTCACGCGGCTGATGGTGGACTCGTGCAGACCCAGCTCGTCGGCAATCTCGCGCAGCACCAGCGGGCGCATGGCCAGCTCGCCGTGCATGAAGAAGTTGCGTTGGCGCTCCACGATGGCACTGGAGACGCGCAGGATGGTGTCAAACCGCTGCTGGATGTTCTTGATGAACCAGCGCGCCTCTTGCAGGCGCTGCTGCATGCCCGCGCCGTCGCCGCGGGCGCCCCGGCCTTCGCGCATGGCGGCGGCGTACACGTCGTGCACCCGCAGCTTGGGCATGACCTCAGGGTTGAGCTGCACCTTGAAGCCGCGCCCCGCGCGGGTCACCAGCACATCGGGCACCACCATCTGGCCTTCCAGGTTGGCAAAACGGCGACCGGGCCGGGGTTCGAGCTGGGTGATGAGGGCCAGCGCCTCGCGCACCAGCGGCTCTTCCAGCCCGCACACCAGGGCCAGCTTGCGGGTGTCGCGGCGGGCCATCAGGTCCAGGGGTTGCTGGCAGATGGCCAGCGCGGCCCGGGCTGCGGGGGTGTTGCGCAGTTCGTTGATCTGCAAGCGCAGGCATTCGCCCACGTCGCGTGCACCCACGCCGGGTGGGTCCATGTTCTGCAGCCAGCCCAAGGCGGTGCGCAGCAGTTGCAGCGTGGTTTCGCGGCGCTCCTGCACGGCGGGGTCGTCCGGGTGGCCGGGTTCGAACGAGGCAGCCAGGTCTTCCAGCGAATCCGGCAGGTAGCCATCGTCGTCCAGCGACTCGATCAGCGCATACAACGCCGCCTGCTCCTCGGGGCTGAGGCGCAGGCCCAGGGCCTGCTGGTGCAGGTGGGCCTGCAGGGTGATGTGTTCGCTGGCGAGGTCGGCGGCGCTGGCGGTGTCATCGTCGTCGTGGCTGCCGGCGCCCCGGGCGGGGGCTTCGCCACCCCACTCGCCGTCGTCGGGTTGCATGTCCACGGTGCCGTCACCCGACCAGTCGGGCTCGGTCAGGCTGACATCGTCACCCGACGAGGCCTCGGGGGTTGACTCGGCAGAATTTGATGACTCAAAAACAGCCTCAGCGCTTGATGTTCCTGGACTGTCTGCTACACCTTCCATGGCGCGCTCGGACAGCACATCCCCCAGGCTGACCGGGGCATCGGCGGTTTCCAGGCCAAACGACTCGCGCTCGGCGGCCTCGTCCTGGCGTTCCAGGAAGGGGTTTTCGTCGAGCATCTGCTCGACCTCCTGCCCCAGCTCCAGCGTGGACAGCTGCAACAGCCGAATGGACTGCTGCAGCTGGGGCGTGAGCGCCAGGTGCTGCGAGACGCGGAGGGACAGGCCTTGTTTCATGGGCGCATCACATGCGGAAGTGTTCGCCCAGGTACACCCGGCGCACGTCGGCGTTGTCCACAATCTCGGCCGGCGTGCCCTGCGCCAGCACCGTGCCGTCGTTGATGATGTAGGCGTGGTCGCAAATGCCCAGCGTCTCGCGCACGTTGTGGTCGGTGATCAGCACCCCGATGCCCCGCGCCTTCAGGAAACCGATGATGCGCTGGATCTCGATGACGGCGATGGGGTCGATGCCGGCAAACGGCTCGTCCAGCAGGATGAAGCGGGGCTGGGTGGCCAGTGCCCGGGCAATTTCCACCCGCCGCCGCTCGCCCCCCGACAGCGCGGGCGCCGGAGAGTGGCGCAGGTGGTCCACCCGCAAGTCGGCCAGCAGGGCGTCCAGGCGCTGCTGAACCACCGCGGGCGACAGGCGTTTGCCCTGTTCGTCGTGCTGCAACTCCAGCACGGCACGCACGTTGTCTTCGACGTTGAGCTTGCGGAAGATGGACGCTTCCTGCGGCAGATAGCCCAACCCCAGGCGCGAACGGCGGTGGATGGGCTGGTGCTCGATGGGCTGGCCGTCCAGGAAGATGTCACCCCCATCGGCCCGCACCAGGCCCACGATCATGTAGAACGAGGTGGTCTTGCCCGCGCCGTTGGGGCCCAGCAGGCCCACCACCTCACCCTCGTTGACGGCCAGCGACACGTCCTTGACCACCTTGCGGCTGCCGTAGGACTTGCGCAGGTGCATCGCCTCCAGACGCACCGGCTGGGGCGCATCGGGCTCGAGGGCGAGGCGGACGCTGGCGCCGCCGCTCACCGGCCAACCCCATCCAGCACGGGGGCCGACCGCAGACGCGCCGGGTCGGTGGCCGCAGGGGCTGGAGCCCCTTCGGCAGGCCGTGGCGTGGGCGTCAACATCGCCCGCACGCGGCCAGAGGGGTTGGAAGGCGTCTTGCTGGCCTCGCCACCGTCCACCGAGAAGGTTTCTGCGGCGTTGTTGTAGACGATCAGGCTGCCCGCGGTTTCGTCGGTGAGGGTGGCTCCGCGGTAGCGGCGCAGCATGGCGCGTTGTTCAAACCGCACCACGTCGGTCTGACCGTTGTAGTCGATGCGGTCGGACACACCCTCGATGTATTCGTCCAGCCCCTCCCGCTTCTGGCGGAAAAAGGCGGGCTTGGCGGCCGAACCGGTGACCACCCCGAACTGGTTGCCCTGGGCGTCCTGACGGACTTCGACCTTGTCGCCCCGGATGACGATGGTGCCCTTGGTGATGACCACGTTGCCGGTGAACACGCTGAGCTGGCGCACGTCGTCGTAGCGCAGGCTGTCGGCCTCGGCGTTCATGGGTTTGTCGCGATCGGCCTTTTCGGCATGGGCCGCCACACACAGCCACAGCGCACTCAAAGCCACCCAGCCGCACCCCAACCGCCGCAGCCCGGCAATGAGGGCATGCGGTCCGGCGCAGGGCACAGGGGGAACGGAACGGGGAGTGACAAGCAAGCTCATGGCGGCATGGTATTTGCTTGTCATTGTAGCGGCGCCGTCGGGATTTCCTGACGGCGCCGCAGGCAAAAACGCAAAGCGGCTGTGGTTTTCAGCCCTTGCGGCTGGCCTCTGCCAGCTGGTTCACCACCGCCAGCGCACGCTCACCGGTGCCCGCTGTGGACGGGGAGGTGAAATACCGCCCGGCCACACCCAGCGCGGGCACACCGTCGAGCTTGTAGGCCTCGGCCATCTGCGCAGCGCGCCTGAGCTTGCCCGCCACCGAGAAAGCATTGAAGAACTCCAGGAACTTGGCCCGGTCCAGCCCTTGGCGAGCCGCCCAGTTGGCGATGTCGTCGGGCGTGGACAACTTCTGGTGTTCACCATGGATGGCCACGAACACCTTGGCATGCAGTTCGTCGAGCTTGCCCATGGCTTCCAGGGCAAAGTACAGCCGCTGCAGCGGCTCCTGGGCCGAACTGAAGGCAATGGGGTTGCGACGCACCACGATGTGGGCGGGTTGCTTCTTGACCCAGGTGTCGAAGGTGGGCTCGAACTTGGCACAGTGCGGACACCAGTAGCCGAAGAACTCGATCACCTCCACCTTGCCTGCGGGCGAGTCCACGGGGGCGGGACTGGCCAATTTGAGGTAGTCCTTGCCCTCCTTGAAGGCTTCGGTTTGGGCCTGGGCGGTGGTCACCAGGGCGGGGGCAGCAGCGGTCAGCAACGCGACCTGCGAAAACTCACGACGACGCATGGAATGGTTTCTCCTTGTGGGCAATCAGTGTGGGGGGCGCGTGTTTTGGTTCCCCGGGGTGGGGAACCCAGGGTTTCAACGTTGCACGCGGACCAGGGCCGTCTCCAGCCCGCTGGGGGCCAGGTCTTCCTTCATCTTCTCGGCATCGCTCAGGCGTTCGTAGGGACCCAGGCGCACGCGGTAGACGGTCTTGCCGTTCTGCTCACGCTCGGACACCTTGGCATCCAGGCCCATCAGCACCAATTTGGCGCGCTGTGCCTGGGCATCTTCCGGGGTGCGGAATGCCCCCACCTGCACAAAAAAGGTGAACGGCTCAGCGGCTGCGGGGGCAGGCACGTCGCGGGGGGTGGTCGCGGCCACGGTCTTGCCCTGCACCTTGGACGAGGCCAGGTCGCCCAGCGGGTCGGAGGAATAGGTCTTGCCTTTGGGCTCCACCGGGGCTTCCGCCGGGGCCTTGGCTGCTTCGGTCGGCTTGGCGGGGGCTTCGGCCTTCTTGGCGGGCTCGGGGGCAGGGGTGGGCTCGGACGGCGCATCCGCCGGGGCATCGCCCTTGGCCGCCGACTTGGAGGGCTTGCCCCCCAGCGCCGCATTGGGGTTCCAGTTGCGGTTGCGGTCGGCCTCGGCCGCGTCGTCGGACGCCGGACGGGAAATGACCCGCTCCACAAAAGGCACGGGCACCTTGGTGACGTACACCGCCACCACCAGGGCCCCCACCAGGCCCAGCAGCACCCCGAGGATCAACCCCAGAAAGGTGCCCCCCTGCTGGGTGCACGGCGAGGCGCACTTCGGTGCCCGACTCGGGCCTGGGCGACGGTTCTGACAGTCCTTCATGGGCAAGACCTTTGCAATGTGCCGTGAGCGAAACAGACCCAGGGGGTCACATGCGGGTGGGGGCACTCACCCCCAGCACCGCCAGGCCATTGGCCAACACTTGGGCCGTGGCCGCCACCAGGGCCAGACGGGCGCGTTTGACGGCCTCGTCGTCCACCAGGATGCGCTCGGCATCGTAATAGCTGTGGTACGTGGACGCCAGTTCGCGCAGGTAGAAGGTGACGTCGTGCGGCGCAAAGTCGGTGGCCGCCGCGGTCAGCATGGCCGGGTACTGCGCCAGCTTGAGCATCAGGGCCGCGGCCTGAGGGCTTTCCAGCGCCGACAGATCGGCCTGCGCCAGCGTGGCCACGTCGCCACCGTCTTTCTCGGCCCAGGCCGCCAGCACCGAGCAGATGCGGGCGTGGGCGTACTGCACGTAGTACACCGGGTTGTCGTTGTTCTGGGCCAGGGCCAGGTCGATGTCGAAGATGTACTCGGTGTCGGGCTTGCGGCTGAGCAGGAAGAAGCGCACCGCGTCCTTGCTGGTCCACTCGACGAGGTCGCGCAGCGTCACGTAGCTGCCGGCGCGCTTGGAGATCTTCACCTCCTCGCCGCCGCGCATCACGCGCACCATGGTGTGCAGCACGTAGTCGGGGTAGCCCTGCGGGATGCCGACATTGGCCGCCTGCAGGCCGGCGCGCACGCGGGCGATGGTGCCGTGGTGGTCGGTGCCCTGGATGTTGACCACCTTGGCAAAGCCGCGCTCCCATTTGGTGATGTGGTAGGCCACATCGGGCACGAAGTAGGTGTAGCCGCCGTCGGTCTTTTTCATGACGCGGTCCTTGTCGTCCCCGTAGTCGGTGGACTTGAGCCACAGCGCGCCGTCTTGCTCGTAGGTGTGGCCGTTGGCC